>NZ_WUDQ01000720.1:0-1580 GCF_009827695.1 Paenibacillus sp. OT2-17
ATGGGCACGTAGGCTCCGCCTGCTTTGAGGATCGCGTAGATACCCACGATCATGTCCAGCGAGCGCTGAACCAAAATGCCCACGGGCTGATCCGGTTCAATACCTTCGGCACGCAAGGTGCGTGCGAGACGGTTCGCGCGCTCATTCAACTCACGGTAGGTCAGCGATTCCGCTCCGCACAGCACTGCTACTTGCTCTGGCGTGTTCGCTACCTGCTGCTCGAACAGTGCACTTAGCGTTTGATCCTGCGGATAAGCTGCCGTCGTATTTCCCCACACCTGAACGATCTGTGCCTGTTCTTGCGGGGTTACCAATTCCAGCTCATTCACACGGATATTCGGATTGTCCACAATTTGCCCGATGACATGGTCGATATGCCCCTGGATACGCTCCATAGCAGATCGGTTATACACCAGAGCATTGTATTCAAGCAGGATGGAGATATCCTCGTCAGGCACGACAATCAGGTTGAAATCGTAGTTGGTTTGCTCGGCAAGTGCCACATTGGCAATAGAGAAGCCATTTTGTGCTCTTGTCTCACCGGAATCACCCACCTGCTTCATCTGTTGCCCGATCGGGTAGTTTTCAAAGACCATAATGTGATGAATTAGGTCTTGTTTTTGTGCAGTCAGTGCCTGGATATCGTATAGCGGGAACGTGTCATAGACACCAGAGGCCAAAGCCTGCTCCTGTGTGCGCTGCAATACTTCAGCAAATGTAGCATCCGGTGCACTGCAAATACGTACCGGAATCGTGTTGATAAACAATCCGATCATATTCTCCACGCCTGGAATGTCTGCCGGACGACCGGATACCACACCACCAAATACAACATCCTGATGATTATTGTATTGCTGTAAAATAACGCCCCACACGCTTTGCAGCAAGGTGTTAATCGTGACATGTTGTTGCTTGGCCATTTGGTTCAATGCCGCGGTCCGTTCTTTACCCAACATAAATGGCAGCTTTTCTGAAACATAGCCGGAATGGGAACCCGCACCGCTTCCGTCTGGTTCTTCATCCCGTGCGACTACAGAAGCTTGTGCGTTCTCACCAGGCAACAAGGTTTGCTGCTCATAACCCGCCAAATACTTACTCCAATAACGGGTCGCTTCCTGTGCATCCTGATCTTCCAACCATTCGATATAGTCACTATACGGCTTGACAGGTGCGAGCTCTGGCTGCTTGTGCTCCAGCAGGGCAACATATGCACCAAACACTTCATCCGTCACCAGCGACAGGCACCAGCCGTCCATCACAATATGATGGAAGCTCCATACAAAACGGTAGGAGCTATCACCCGTGCGGAAGACGGTTACGCGCATGAGCGCATCCTTGCCTAAATCAAAGTTTTGAGCTTTATCCTGGGCCACAAATTCAGCTATAGCGTGCTCACGGCCTCGGACATCCTCATAACGGAAGCTCGGATTTTTATGACGATAGACGATCTGCAACGGTTGGCCATACCAACCACTGTAGAAATTCGTCCGTAATATAGCATGTCGGCTAACCAGCAGCTTCAGACTTTCCTCGAATAGGGACGGTTCAAAGTAGCCCTCCAGATCAAAGGTCGCCTGTTC
>NZ_WUDQ01000721.1:0-1580 GCF_009827695.1 Paenibacillus sp. OT2-17
GTGACGATCAAAGCCGTAATCTCAAGGCAGCTACATTGTTCGAGCCTTACATTGAACGTCTGGATGAAATGGACCAACTTGACGCATTGAAGGATTTGGCGAACGTGTACAGGTCTTTGCGCAAGTGGGACAAGGTTGAGGAAATGGCAAGGCAAATGAGAGGGAAAGCGGAAGTACAATATTCCATAAAGCATCAGCAGAAGAATCGAAAGAACAGCGAGCATGAAAAGGAAACCAGAGGGCCGTTATTTGGATTGGGTCAAAGAGACTGACGAAGATACTCAACACTGGGTAAACTTGTTCAGTCAGTGGGCAGAAGGTAACACGTACGTTAATAAGCTCCTGTCTGGAGATGTCAGCGTACTGCCAGACTATGTTGAATATATAGCAGCAACATCAACCGCTAACGAAAATGAGAAACTCTCAAAGCTGTTGAACGTTATGATAGCGGCTAACCGATATGAAATAGATGTGGATGATGTCCTTTCACGTTTTGAAACGAATATTAATACATTTGCTCAACTCCCAACATCATCTGATATATATACCCAACAAGTAATACCAGACTATTTCGCATGGTTTGGTTACGAAATGGCTCATTATTATTTACATCGGGTGAAATACAGTGATGGCTTTAAATACTTGATGTATGCAATGGTAAAGTCACATATAAATTGTATTGGTCTGTTTATGCGTTTCCAAGTCCATGCGACTCCTGAAATCAAAACAGAGTTCTCCAATCTAATTGAAAAGGTGTGGGTAAGTAATGTTGAAAAAAATGGCATTGTTAATCGTTGCGAGTAGCTTTTTGTTTTTTATAATCGTACCCGCTCACAATCATGATCAGCTTATTCAGACCCTTGTACAAATTGGGGGATTCTAAAGCAAAAGAAAGCTCTGCCGACCATAAGGTTAGCAGAGCTTTCTTCAGTGTATGAATTACCACACATACCACAGAATAACTATCTTGATGTGATCAGCATGAACCATACATATAAAGTGTTAAAGTCAGATATAGAATTATTTGCAGCTGCATTAAGCCAGGTAAGAGTATACGTGGTTCAGCCGCTGGGTAAAGATTTGATAGATATTGTGGATTACGGTGGAGTAGTGAAGAATATTACGCCGGAGTCGGTTAAGATTAACGGATCTTATTTCTTCCGTAAACAGTTTGAATTTAGAGTAGATGTGAAAGAGGACTCCAACGGTATATAGCCGATAGAGTCCTTCTCTGTTTTATGTGAGTCGGATGTATATGAAGCCACTTAGTAATTTCTGTACATTAATTAGAATTGTCTTGCGCTTATGTTGAGGTCCATCTGGGAACCGTCCTGGGTATAAATGTATACACTATATGAGTTTTTACTTTGAGAATAAATTTGCAAGGTCTTTTGACTACCAGGTGAAACCGAAGTGTCTATAGAGGTGCTAGAACCTGCTTTCTTAATCTCTACATAAACTGTTGAACTTCCATTATTTTTAACGAACACATTGGCGTCTTCTCCATTCTCAGGGATCATGGTGAAGGTTTTCTCAAATGCTCCTTTTCCAGTGTGATGTATCGGATTAATCAATTGAAC
>NZ_WUDQ01000722.1:0-1577 GCF_009827695.1 Paenibacillus sp. OT2-17
CACTGGCTGGGAACAGATCATTTGGGCAGAGATGTACTATCGAGAGTGATAGCTGGACTTCGGACGACTGTCGGAACCAGTTTATTGATTTTGGCCGTTTCGCTGGTTGTCGGGGTCCCTCTTGGTCTGCTTTCAGGGTTTATTGGAGGCTGGATGGATCGTGTATTCAAACGGGTGGTCGATGCCTTCATGACATTACCTGATTATATTTTTGCCATTGTACTGAGCGGTTTGCTCGGACCAGGCTTAGTAAATCTTATTTTCGCGGTGACTGCGGTAAAATGGGTTGGTTATGCGCGCCTGGTGCGTAGTACCGTTCTGGCTGAAAAGCAAAAGGATTACATTTCGTTATCCATACTGGCGGGTACCTCCTCCCTGCGGATTGTCATGCGGCATATTCTCCCCCATTCAATTGGGAATGTTCTTGTGCTGGCTACGCTGGATATCGGCAAAATCATTTTAATGATTGCCTCCCTATCTTTTTTGGGCTTAGGTCCACAGCCGCCAATTCCCGAATGGGGTACGATGTTGAATGAAGGACGAGCGTATTTTCAAATGGCTCCCCACCTGATGCTGGTTCCAGGGATAGCTGTCGTGCTAACAGTGCTACTGGCGAACGTATTGGGAGACAAACTGCGCGACCGTTATGATGTTAAAACCCGGACAGAGGAGTGAGCTGTACATGCTGACTATTGAAGGCTTAACGATTCGGACAAATGTAAAAACGATTGTAGAGCAACTGAAGCTTGCCGTTCGTCCGGGGGAATGGTGTGCTCTAGCCGGCGAAAGCGGTAGTGGCAAAAGCATGACGGCATTTGCTATCGGCGGCCTTCTCCCCTCTTCTGTTACAGCGGAAGGAATTATTGCGTGGAAGGACAATAATTTGCTGGATTTATCCGCTAAACAACGACGTTCTTTGCTTGGTAGTGAAATATCTTACATTTTTCAAGACTACCACGGGGCTTTCACCCCCTTTCTGCGTGTGGGCAGCCAACTGGACGAGCTGATGCGCGCCCATGGCAAACAAGATCGCAAGGCACGTAAGCAACGCTGTATCGAGGTGCTGGAGCGCGTACAGCTTCCCGCCGAGCGTGTGTACCGCAGCTATCCGTTTCAGCTCAGCGGCGGTCAATTGCAACGGGCAGCTATTGCGGCTGCACTACTACTGGAGCCGAAGCTGCTTATTGCCGACGAGCCTACAACTGCGCTGGATACGCTCACAGCTCATCGGGTGCTTCAGCTCATTGACCAAATCCGGACGGAGACGGGTATTTCCGTCTTGTGGATCACTCATGACCTGCGTCATGTACGCAAGTATGCAGATCGAATCGCAGTGATGCGCGAAGGTTCACTAGTTGAAACTGGTGAAACGCAAGCGGTGCTGAACCATCCGGCCCACCCGTATACTCGTCGTCTACTGGCGGCTATTCCACCGCTGTCTCCGGGCGCTCCAGCACGTTTGCCTTACAACAGCACTGAAACAGAACGCATTGGAAAGGAGCGCTTTACATGAATAATCAAGCCGCCTACGCTCAGCAGCAAGACACGTCTAATGCTGTCGTGACCGTCTCCGGTTT
>NZ_WUDQ01000723.1:0-1577 GCF_009827695.1 Paenibacillus sp. OT2-17
TGAAATCGAGCCTCTGCTCGGTGAACTGCTGGACCCTCTGTCGAACAAACTTCCGCTTGATCCAACGCTAGAATCCGAGTTCTTTCCTCTACGGGTAACCGAACCTTTCCGCTCCACCGTAATTGGCGGAATCGCCTTTTTCTCCTGCACCGTAGGAGCACGATATTGGCCCTGAGAAGGTCGGTATACATCTCTGCTGGAGTAGCCTCGATAGGAGCCTGAACCACGCAACGAATCAAACAGAGCATCTAGCACAGTTGCGGTTAAGTATCCTTTTAGAAAGCTTGAACTGTAATTTTGTTCGACATACTTTTTACTGTCAATTTCAATGAGTGTATCTTCCTTCTTAGCTGGATCTTGCTGCAAATGGTACCACTCATCGCTATATACCAGAAA
The DNA here is from genome assembly GCF_009827695.1 of Paenibacillus sp. OT2-17. NCBI lineage: Bacteria > Bacillati > Bacillota > Bacilli > Caryophanales > Paenibacillaceae > Paenibacillus > Paenibacillus sp. OT2-17. Next base: position 397 of record NZ_WUDQ01000723.1, read on the forward strand.
CATCCGCTCATTGCTCTGCGGTGACATTTGTTCCGGTGTACGCTGTTCTTTCAATTCCTCCGCTACTTCCGGGACTGTCTTGCCAGCTGCCCGGTATACATACGAGGTCGAGTTTCCGCTGCCACTAACCGATTCCAGCGGATACGTATCTTTTACACTTGGCGCGCCGCAGCCGCTTAACACGGAAACGAACAAGCTCAGCGCCACAATGACCTTTAATGCATACTGCCAGGTGCGTTTGCTCATGTGTAACCCTCTCCTAGCTTGCCCGAATAACCTTGACGTCTCCGGTAATCACTTCTTCTCCTTCATAAAGCATAAAGCGACCGTCCTGCCACTCTACTCGCAACAGATGGTAATCATCAGACTGGTACTGCCACACATGCTGCTCTCCACCCTGTCGGAAAGGAGCACGGCCCATGACGGTAACATGCCCAGAATACTGCTCCTCCAAATGATACGTTGTATCATCCAACTCTAAAATGGTCGGCACTTCCTCAGGGTTGTCAAGTCTGCCGTCGATGGCCTGATATAGTCCAAATTGCAGTGTTTCCCGTTCCTCAATATGAAGATAACTGACTTGATTACCATCCTGAAGCGTCAAAACAACGGCATTCCGGGCACGATTATGTACACGACCTACCACTTCATAGGTGACAAGCGACACTTCACAGATATCACCTGGATTTAAGTGAAGCATGCTTTTCTCTGCTTTCGGCGGCTCCGGCTTAGCAAATAGATTTGAAATTCGTTTCCACACACCCATGGTTATATTCCTGCCTTTCTTAGCCTAGAAGCATGCTGTAATGATCAAGGCGCCAACCAGATGCAGCGCTCCTGAAAACAGACCGAAACCAATTTTACCTTCCTGTGTCCCTTTATCCAGATCAAACTGAGCCCAGTACCGCAACAGCAGACGTACAATAACTTCCAAAACAAGCAGGATGACAAAGGCAATCACAGAATACACAAGCGCTTCGAGCAAATTATTAGCTGTAGCGATAGAGCCTGACAAGATATAGCCTTGTGCAACTAACTTCATAATCATTCGTACCGTTACGGCCATATTTCCAGCCTTCACTTCGGCAAAATCCTTATACTTCGTAAATAAAGAGTCGACATACATTAATGCGAAGATCAAAATAGCCCCCGCACCAGTCCATACAAGCATTGCTTTCATC
>NZ_WUDQ01000724.1:0-1569 GCF_009827695.1 Paenibacillus sp. OT2-17
CTTCCACCAGATGATGACCTTCAATGCTCTGCTCTGCCACATGATGGCTTTGTACCGCAGCCGCTTGCAGATGCTCTGGTCCCACGGCTTCTGGGCTCAGCACCTCGCTGTCGACGGCCTGAGCTTTCAGATGGCTGCGAGATACACTGTTTGCCTGAAGTCTGTCGCCACTGACGCCTTCCTCTGGCAAAAGTCCCGAGAGATGTATATCTGTGGACAGCTGAGCCAGTGTCACCGAGCCCGGCTTTAGGTGATGCGAATCAATAACTTCCTCTCCAATGTGGTGGCTTGCAATAGCCTCCTCAGCCACATGGCGGGACTGTACCGTTCCATCTGCCAGCTTGCTGGACGTCACCGCTCCTTCCTGTATAGCATCCTCAGCCACCGCCTGCCAGCCTACATGCTGGGGCTGAATAGCCCCTGCTTGCAGATGCTCCGACTGGACTGAATCCAGCGCGATATGCCTAGACTGCACCACGCCCTCTGCCAGTGCGGACCCTTGGATCGCCCCATCGGCCAAATGCTGAGCGTGTACGGCATGCTCCGTCAAATGGACGGAGTTTACGCTGGCTTCTGCTAGATTCGATGCACGCACCGCCCGAAGCGCAAGCTTCTCAGCGTTCACGCTGCCTGCCTGGAGCGCGTGAACCGATACACTCCCGGGCGCAATATGCCGGGTCATCACTGCCGAAGCCTGCAAATGAGCAGAGGTGACGGATTCCGGAGCCAGATGGCTCGACTGGACGGCCTCTTCTGCCAAATGATTGGCTTGCACCGCTTCGTCCGTAATATGCCACGGCTGGACCGAATGAGGAGATATTTTGGCAGCAGTTACGCCATCATCCGCCAATTTGTCGGACGTAACGGACTCATTCTGCAAAGCATCGGTCGATATTGCTTGGGATGCAATATGCACACCCTGAATGGTTCCAAGGTGTAGATGGTGCGGCTGAATGGACTCCGGTGCGATATGCACGGACTTCACTGCCCCCTCTGCCAGCGCTCTGTCCTGTACTGCGCCAGGTGCCAAATGCCTAGGGTGTACGGCATGCTCAGACAACTGTGAAGGACCGACGCTTCCTTCCGCGAGATTCGTCGCTTGCACCGAGCGTGCCGCCAGCTTTTCCGAGGTGATGCTTTCTGCTTGAAGCGCACGACCTGACACACTGTCAACGGCCAGATGTCTCGCAAACACCGAGGAAGCCTGTAAATGATCAGAGGTGACGGATTCCGGAGCCAAATGGTTCGACTGGATGGCCTCTTCTGCCAAATGATTGGCTTGCACCGCTTCGTCTGTAATGTGCCACGGCTGGACCGAGTGGGCAGACAGCTTGGCGGCAGTCACGCTCTCATCCGCCAATTTGTCGGACGTAACAGATTCATTCTGCAAAGCATCGGTCGATATCGCCTGTGAGGCGATATGCACACCCTGAATGGTTCCCATTTGCAGATGATGCGACTGGATGGACTCCGGTGCGATATGCACGGACTTTACTACCCCTTCTGCTAGCGCTCTGTCCTGTACTGCGCCAGGTGCCAAATGCCGGGGGTGTACGGCATGCTCAGACA
>NZ_WUDQ01000725.1:0-1557 GCF_009827695.1 Paenibacillus sp. OT2-17
GACTTCCATCATCGTAAAACAACTGCCACACATATTCGCCATTGAACACACTCGGCTGAAGCCTTACAATTTTTGCACCTGGAAGCTGCTGCTGAATTATTGCCGTCATTTTTTGCTCATCGACTCCGTTCTTCAGCAACTCGGTGTGAACACCGCTATTATCTGCGGCAGGTACGTTAGGTTGTCCTTCCACTTTTTGAAAAGGAACCCACACCATTATATTTTCATTCTGTGCATTTTTCCCTTGAACCACCCAATATACCTGATCCCACACAGACTTCCATGTTTGAGTCGTGCTAACCAGACCACCTGATTGCTTGGCCTTAATGATAGCAGCATTTTCCTCAGCCACCTGGTCTTGAGTAACATAGGAATAATACCAGAAAATGCTGATCAGGATCAGTATCACGGCCAAAATGGCGACCGCTATCCACTTTTTCTTATTTTTCAAACCTGTGCTTCCTCTCTAAGGGGATGTGACACCTAAATTAGCGCGACAGCAGCCCTTCAAAGGCGGCTTGTGCCTCATGTTTGATACGTTCCTCGTCCATAGTCAGGCATTCGCCGTTTTTCACAACCTGGCGACCGTCTACCCACACATGAGCCACGTCCTTGGCGCTTGCAGAGTATACCGCATGGGAAATAAGATCTGTACGCGGCAAGAAATGTGCCTGATTCAGATCCAACGCGATAAAGTCAGCCTTGTTGCCTGCTGCCAACGCTCCTACTTCTTTTAAACCAATCGACTTTGCACCGTATTCTGTTGCCAGACGCAGCGCTTCACTTGCAGGAACTGCCGTAGGGTCACCGGATACACCCTTGTGAATAAGTGCCGCCAGACGCATTTCCTCGAACATATCCAGGTTATTATTGCTGGCAGGACCATCCGTTCCGAGAGAAACAGTAACCCCTGCACGCAGCAATTCAGGCACTCTGGCCACACCACTTGCCAGCTTCAAGTTGCTACCAGGATTATGCGAAACCGCTACACCACGTTCAGCCAGTAAAGCTATTTCTTCGTCGTTCAAATGGACGCCATGGGCAACAAGCGAAGGACGGGAGAAAAAGCCAAGCTTATCTAAGTGTGCAACTGGACGCAAACCGTAGTCGCGTACGTTTTGCTCCACTTCGGCGATCGTCTCAGACATGTGCGTATGCAGTGGCAAGTCCAGATCATGCGCAGCTTGTACGAATTTTTCAATAAACGCAGGTGGACATGTGTATGGCGCGTGCGGAGACATCATCGTTGTAATACGCCCGTCTGCTTTACCATGCCAGTTACGCGCAAAAGTCACGGCCTCAGCCAGCTTGATTCGCTGTTCTTCTTCCGAGCATAGTCCAATTGCTCCACGCATCAGACTTGCACGAATACCTGACTCTTCAGCTACACGAGCCACCTCATCCATATGATCGTACATGTCCAGGAAGGTCGTTGTTCCACCTTTCAGCATTTCCAGCACAGACAAGGACGTACCCCAGTACACGTCCGTAGATGTAAACTTGGCTTCCATAGGCCACATTTTCTCCTGAAGCCATACTTGAAGTGCCAAGTCATCT
>NZ_WUDQ01000726.1:0-1554 GCF_009827695.1 Paenibacillus sp. OT2-17
CAGATTTGCCAGATACGGAGGTGGTAAAGTAGCAATAGTTATCTCATTTTCATTTAGGTATTCTTCAAATCTTCGATAGTCATTGATAATATCGCTTGAAGATATATATAGTGTTGCTCCTGCCAATAGTCCCATAAATATTTCCCAAACTGCAGCGTCGAATGAAATTGATGCAAATTGAATAATCCTATCGCTTTCACTTACATTTAAGCGGGTCTTGAAAAACGCCTCCAGATTTGCTACCCCTTTATGTTCTACCATAACCCCTTTAGGTTTTCCTGTAGACCCAGATGTATAAATGATATATGCCAAATTTTGCGGTGAACATACCACTTCCAGGTTCATAGGGTTTCCGGCATAAAGGCTTTCATCTTCTATGTCTATATACTTCCCGTAAAACTCCACTTTCTCCAGGAATTGCTTTTGGGAAATCAGCACCCCTATCTCGCTGTTCTCGAGTAAATATTCGATTCTTGCCTTAGGGTAGTCAGGATCTATAGGCATATATGCCCCTCCGGCTTTAAGTATGCCAAATATACCTATGACCATCTCCAGTGAGCGTTCTACCATAATACCCACTATGCTGTCTGGTTTAACTCCCTTATCCCTCAACACTCTTGCAAGCTGATTTGACTTCTCATTGAGTTCCCTATAGGTTAGCTGCTTACCCTCAAACACCACTGCCGCATTGTCAGGTGTCTTCACCGCTTGTTCCTCAAATAGTTGGTGAATGGTCTTTTCCCTGTGGTATTCCTCCGTTGTATTATTGAAGCAGTGTACTATTTCTTTCTTTTCCACTTCGGTGAGTATATCAATATTCCTAATATGCATATCGGGATTATCGGTTACAATTTCTATTACCGACTGAAAATGTCCCTTGATTTTTTCTATGAAATTACCATCATATACCAGTGAGTTGTAACTGAATTTAATAGATAATTCCTTACCGCCATCAACGAGTATCCCAAAATCATAATTCGTCTGCTCGAATATTTCCATTCCAACTACATTTAAAATGCCATTACTGGATGAAGCATTAACCGCTTCATCCATAGGGTAATTTTCAAAAGCCATGACATGATGTATCAAGGCATCTTTCAAGCATGTTTTTGACTGCACATCCGCCAGAGGATAGAAACTGTACCGGTCAGATTCAAGCACCGATTGCTGCATCTCTTTGATCAGTTCGGTAAAAGTTTTATCCTCATCACAACTCACCCTTACTGCAACGGTATTTATAAATAAACCCACCATGCTCTCAATTCCCTGTATTTCATGAGGCCTTCCCGATACCACCTCACCAAACACCACATCATCGGTATTGTTATACCGCTGTAATAATATCCCCCATATGGTCTTTATAATGGTACTCATGGTTGTATTGTTTTTGGCTGCAAACTTCTCAAGATCGCTAGTTATTTGTTCAGATATTTTAAACTCCGTTTCTTCAATCCTGAAATCATCACTTGCAGACCTGCCGTTTTGGGGAAGGACTGTCTGATGCTCGTAACCTTTAAGATAGGTTTCCCAGTAATCTGCGGCCTCGTTCTGATT
>NZ_WUDQ01000727.1:0-1551 GCF_009827695.1 Paenibacillus sp. OT2-17
CGGCTGGGTCTCACACAAGCCGAAGCAGCACTTAGTGTCACCTGCTTCTGGTTAGCAATGGCTACCGGCCGGTTATTCACAGGCTACATTGCCGATCGATACGGCTACGGTGTCTTTGTCGCCCTGAGCTCACTGGCAGCGACCGTGCTGCTGTGCGTGTTCCCGCTGATCAAAGGGACTGAAGGCGCCTTTATCCTTATTGTACTGCTGGGGCTGGGCATGTCCGGCATCTTCTCCATCGCACTTGTTTTTGCCAGCAAAATGATGCCGGGTACAGAAGAATCTACCACTAGCCTGCTTATCGGCGCAGGTGGAGTTGGGGGAGCTCTGCTGCCTTTATGGCTCGGAAATAGCATGGACCGTGGTGGAGCAGTCTCATCAGCGTGGTTGCTGGCAGGCTTCGCCTGTATCCTGTGCCTGCTTGGGGGCATCTTGTACGCCCTATATGTGCGCAAAAAACGGCTTCAAACCGCTTCATCATGAGACTCGTCTCTACTGGCGCCTTTGTCTGTTCCTTGGTTGTCATCCAAGTGCACATTCAAAGGTGCTTTTTTACATACTAGACGAATGCACCTTGTACAGCAGCCCGTTTTTAGTCAAAATAGATCGTTTCCTATGAATCACAGGACAGATATCCATGCCTCCTCTAGATGAATGGAGTAGTATACAACAAACCATATGGAGGTGTTTGTATTGGGTCATCCTGAATTAAAACGAAAAAAAGGCCGTAAAAAAAATGTTTTTGTCCGTGCCTGGTTTGATAAGTTAGAAAAAAAGTTTGAGGAAAAGCCCCCAAAGAGAAAAGTCCGCTCGAAACGGAAAGGGGTTGGAAAAGATATCATCGTCAAAAAGCAACTTGTAAGTGTGAATATTAATCATAGCGCTTTAGGGCCTGAAGGGGATCCTGGAACCATAGGTGATTTAGCGCAGTTCGGTTATATTTATAATGTGAAGCCCCAAGTTGTTCCGATTGAAGGGGATGTCATTTTGGATACGAACGGTATACTTACACCTGGAATTGCTCATGTTCCAGGAACTACACAGATTGCTGTATCCGATGCTGGAAAATATGAAGTTCACTTTTCGGTGTCCGGTGTGGAACCTAACCAATTCGCTATCTTTATTAATGGCGCACTGGCTGTGGGAACTGTATACGGCTCAGGAGCCGGGACACAACAGAACACAGGGCAAGCTATCCTCGCTCTGGCATGCGGTGACGTCCTTACTCTGCGAAACCATAGCTCTACTACTGCTGTTACCCTGCAAACACAAGCCGGAGGAACTCAAGCCAGTATAAACGCTTCTGTCCTCATTAAAAAATTGAGATAGGCTTGAACTCCCACAAAGTCTCAGTGTACTAAAAAGGGTTTATCCATACAGCGAGGATAAACCCTGAATATTTTTAAAAGGCCATAATGATCCCTTTGTCATTGGCATACATTGAACTAATCCCTCTGGTGGACACAATATGAATATCTTTAAATTGATAGCGTTTCTTCAGCGCATTCATCAATTTTTCCGCCAGCCCAGGATTATTGCAGTGAGTAATGA
>NZ_WUDQ01000728.1:0-1545 GCF_009827695.1 Paenibacillus sp. OT2-17
TCCCCCACCGCTATACAGGTATCCTGTGCCATCATCATCCACCAACACAGCCGGATCAAAAAGCCATGTCACGCCAGCCATTCCAGGCGTGCTATGTGTCACAAGCGCTTTACCGAGGGGGTCTGTCCAAGGTCCGATCGGCGTGTCTGCTGTCAGGACTCCAATTCCTGCCCCACCATTGGCAAAATAAAGAAAGAATTTATCTTTGCCATTCAATTTTTTATGCGCAATTGCTGGAGCCCAGGAGTTAGAGGCCCATTTGGCAATGCCTCTACCGTTGTTCTTGTTGTTGGCACCTGCGACCGGTATCGTTCCGTGATCCGTCCAATTCACCATGTCCGCGGAGGAAATGACTTGGATGCGATCCAGTGCACTGAAGTCATTGTCTTTAATCGATCCATCATTGTTATAAACATACGTATCACTTGACATGTAGACATACACCCTTCCACCATATACCAATGAATAGGGATCAGCTCCCAATTTATGATCCACTAGAGGGTTGGAATTTCCAGGGAGTTTAGCCAGTGGTCGATTGGCAGCATCTACACTTAGCACGAGAGAGACACCAAGCAATAAAGTGAAGGAGAGAAATAAAGCTAGACATTTTCTAATCATAATAATAACCTCCGTTTTTTTATATGGTCCAAAGCCGAGCTATTCGTAAATTTATCAAACTCAAGAATATACTCAGACCTCTACCTGTAAGGAGAACTGCTGTGAAGAGGGCACGAGAAATAGATATGAAATCGCTTACATTTATTGAATTTAAAAGTGAACTACGAGAGGAGAGTCACCATATACTGGTCTCTGTTCATTTATTGACAACTCCAGTTATGTGTTGGAGAAAGTATAGTAATCATAAACATTGGGTTATTAAATATTAATATGTAAATTGATTGAAAATAATGGTTTTATTTGGCGCAATCATAGCATGTTCTATCAAAAATAACAATATCATTCTATTTTCTAAAAAAAGCGAATCGAAAGGAACGTAAATTACGATACCAATGGCATGCTGGACCTTTTGCAAAACCGAGATATCCGACCTGTTATTCCAAGCAAACGCAATCGACGGGTGAAACTTTAAGTTGGCATTAGTTAAACACACTATGTCCATACGTTGTATGCTGAACATGACTGGATAAATTAGTATGAATGATTGCAGCAGAAGAGGCAGCCCTGCAGGGATGCTTTTGCCTGTCCAGGGGAGATTGCATTAATGCAACACTGATATCCAATTTCCAGTATCCTAAATTAGTGCAATAAATGTTGTAAAGTTAGTATGGGCAGTTACCTGATTCATTCATTATTATAAATGCTGTAATCTACATTACCTAGACTGGGGTGACAAAGTTGAACGAAAGTAAAAAGAAGACGGATCGGCAGTCTGCTGATGGTAGGTGTGTTGACATGTCGGCCGTGTTGAACGGGTGTAGCAGCAATAGCGAGCGGTCACAAGCCGGGTGACACAAAAACTACATGTGCCAGGCTGGAGATAAGAACGGTAAATATGATCAACCGGTAACAATTACGTATTTGTGA
>NZ_WUDQ01000729.1:0-1543 GCF_009827695.1 Paenibacillus sp. OT2-17
TGAATCGCTCTCACCATCGTTTGGATGGTTGCATTCACCTGCTTAGAGGTGGCGTTCAAATCATTGACCGTGTTCGTATGCTCCACGGCATCATTGTAATATTGTCCTGCTGTATCCTCAAGCAGCTGATAATCCTTGCCTACCTGGGCTTGCAGGAAGTGCAGTAATTCCTCGGCATTAGTAGTTAAATTCTCTACCGATTGCACAACTTCTTGAGTAACACTCTGAATTTGGTCTACCGCGTGTTTGGAGCCGTCTGCCAACTTGCGAATCTCGTTAGCCACAACCGCAAACCCTCGACCTGACTCACCCGCACGAGCCGCTTCAATGGATGCATTTAGAGCCAGCAAATTGGTTTGTGCCGTAATTTCTAAGATGGACTGAGAAAGTAAACGAATTTGGTCTACGGCCTTGGCTCGTTCTAGCGCTTCCTTCATCTTTTCATTGGCCTTCCGGTAAATTTCCTTGGCCGCTTTATTGGATTCACTTGCCGCATGCTTCAATGTTTCGGCTTTTACACTTGTATCATGGGCAGACTGAGCTCTTTCTTGAGTTTTGACCGAAATGTACTCTGCTGCCCGCTGCATTTCTTCCGCCGAATGGTTCATATTTTCGGTGTATGCCGAAGTCTCTTCCATAGCTGCTGACAGCTGTTCGACCGTGGCAGATACATCTCTAATCCGCTCATTGAGATCTGTCATATTATGATTCGTCTGATCACTCAGTTGGTTAATTTGGCGTGACTCTTTGATAACCCCCGTAATGACCATTGAGGTTGAATCTGTCATTTGTTGAATGGCACGCGCAATCACAGCGATCTCATTATTTCCTTTAAGCAAGGCAGGATCAAGTGCTGCCGTTAAATTTCCTTGGGTAATCTCCTCACAGTATTTCGTAATAGTACTCATCCGAAAACGGATATTTCGAATGGCCGCAAAGGAGATGGTGATAAGAATAGCCAGCACGAGGGCCAGAACTGTGATCAAAACAATTGTACGCATTTTAATCTCATTTTGCGTATTTTGATATAAGTTGGCGGATTGCTCATTGTTATAATCTGAAATCGTAGTCAGCATCGTAACAATTGCCGTACTGGATTTATTAATCCGGCCTCTCTCTTCCGTGTCATACGTTCCGCTATTTTTTTTGACTGCCATGATTTGCTCAATATCCTGATAATATGTGTCTATACTCCCCCGTAGTTCCTCGTACATTTTCTGTTCCTTAGCATCCAAATTCCTTTGTGAGAATTCATTTAGTCCGGTTGTAACGCTATCTTTTCCTTTCTGCACCTGCTTATACTGTTTATCTGTGTACTCCTTATTGTCGAGTATTTTTGTATAATTAGCCCGCATATTATAGAAATCACTTTTGACTTCAAGAATATTCGTTTGGTGTTGAAAGCGATCCACATACAAAATACCTTGACCCTCTTTAGCTTGATACATACCGATAACCCCTACCAACGATACAATGAGTAAACCCACTAAGCTGATTACAATCATGGAGATCATCGTTGTCGTAACCTTTAAATCTCTAAAAC
>NZ_WUDQ01000072.1:0-14688 GCF_009827695.1 Paenibacillus sp. OT2-17
CAATACACCAGTGGCTGAAGAACACAGCTGTACGATCCAGTCGTTTAACCATACCCGCCAAACCTATCTGCGCTTGAACGAAATCAAGCCATATGGACATGTCCATATTGTAGGCGGCGGTCTTAGCGGTGTTGAGATTGCTGCGGAGTTACGTGAAAGCCGCACGGATTTGAATATTACCATTATGGATCGGGGCGAGCGGGTGCTGTCGGCATTCCCGCAACGTTTGTCTGCCTATGTACATGCTTGGTTCAAGGAGCATCAGGTAAATGCGTTGAATCATGTTGCGGTTTCCCGTATTGAGCCGGGGGCTATTTATAACCGTGACGAGCAAATTGTAACGGATGCAGTGGTATGGACGGCTGGGATTCAGCCGGTAAAAATCGTGCAGGATTTAGCCGTCCCTAAAGACCCTCAGGGTCGTATCGTGCTCAACGAGTATTATCAAATACCAGATCATCCTGAGGTGTATGTGGTCGGAGACTGTGCGAGCCTTCCCTACTCTCCAAGCGCTCAGGCGGCAGAAGTGCAAGGGGAGCAAATCGCACACATTGTACGCGACCTGTGGAAAGGCCAAACGCCTCACCCGCATCCTTTAAAGCTGCGCGGTACATTAGGCGCACTTGGCAAGAAGGCCGGGTTCGGCTATGGCTTTATGGGCAGTACCTCATTGCGCGGACGAGTACCACGCCTGCTTAAAAGCGGCGTGCTCTGGAAGTCCAAACGCCATTTTGGATAAACGTATGCTAAACAAAGAAGACCCGCTCTTAGAGCAGGTCTTCTTTGTTTCTTGAGTGTTTGCATCATGTATATTCTCTACAGAAAGGAGCTGGCTAACAGAGCCTTTCAATCCAAATCTAGGTTATCCCATGCTTCAGCTTCCTTAATTTTGTTCATAATCACTTCGTACAGAAGCTCTGCTGAATCTGCGGATACAATCTCGCCGTTGACCATCGCATAGGGTTCGGCGTTGCACTGACCGCAATTGCTTAGGCAGCCGTATTCAATCACATCATAATCTGGATTCTGTTCCAGCTTGGACATGATCTCATCGGTACCCCAATGCATATTACTGGTGCAAAACTCAATAATAGGTCTTAACATTTTTTCACCTGCTTTGGATGACGGGCATTTTAATTTGGCCCGCTTTGTAATATAATAATAAGGGTATAGGAAAGGAGTTGAATTCTAATGAGCGAAACACAAAGCGTTCAAATGTATGATGAAGTAGCTGATGTACTGGATAAGCTCCGTCCGTTCCTGCAACGCGATGGTGGCGACGTTGAGCTGGTTGACGTTGAAGACGGCATCGTTAAGCTGAAGCTGGTAGGCGCTTGCGGCAGTTGCCCAAGTTCCACAATCACGCTGAAAGCAGGGATTGAACGCGCTCTTCTCGAAGAAGTCGACGGCGTCCAAGAAGTGGTACAAGTATTCTAATGCTTGATGCATAATGATCATGAGAGTCTTGACTTCGGTAACGAAGCTCAAGACTCTTTTTTGTATTACAGCGTCTGAAGGATCACTTAAGCTTATATGGTTGGCCGAATGGGATCTAAACCTCCCGATACATCCATAATATTGCCTGTTATAAAATCCGAATGCTCCTCACATAAATAGACGATCACTCGTGCAATGTCCTCTCCGCTCCCCGGACGTCCACGCGGTGTCTCTTTATCCTGCATGCCGATGACATCGGCGATTGACATTTCCTTATTTGCTCCTCGGATGTCCCCTGGACAGATCATATTGACCGTAATGCCATAAGGAGCTTCCTCCACAGCCAGTGACTTCGTAAAAGACACCAGCCCCACCTTGGCGGCTGCGTAGACGGCACGATGCGGCCAAGCCCTTGCTTCTCCAGCATGACCAAAGCCAAAATGAATAATACGTCCCCAATGCTGGCTACGCATGTGGGGCAATACCAAATGATCCAGCAGCATGGTACCGACCAGATTTCCTTGTATCATGGCATGAATCTCAGCCACACTGTAATCCGCAAACAGACGGCGTTCCCGGATGAACGGTCCGGCATTGTTCACCATAATATCGACTCCGCCCAGCCGATCCTGTACTTCACCAATCAGCCTCGTGATATCTTCCTGAACAGAGATATCCCCTTGTAAAGACAGGCAGCGTACTCCCTTAGACTCAATCACCCGCTTAAGCGCTTCGGCTTCTGCTTGGCTATGCACATAATTTAGCGCAATATTACAGCCTTCATCCGCCAGACGCAAAGCGGTCGTTTTACCTAAACCTTTGGCACTGCCGGTTATGAATGCGACTTTATCTCTCAACAATTTTCCTCCTGTTCACAGAGAACGGTCACCCCCAAGTATAAAATATTTAAGCTTCCCCTACAACTCCATCCAAAAAGAAACCCCAGTCCTCTTGTTCAAGAGAATCTGGGGTTTGCGTGCAATGCGTTCTCGTTCCCTGCTTAAAATGCTGGAATAATCGCGCCTTGGTATTTATCTTCGATGAATTTTTTAGTTTCTGGAGATTGCAAAGCTTTGATCAGCTTCTGAATCGCTTCGGAATCTTTATTATCAGGACGTGCTACCAGAACGTTAGCATAAGGAGAATCTTTATCTTCCAGTGCCAGTGCATCCTTCGTTGGATTCAGCTTCGCTTCCAGAGCGTAGTTCGTGTTGATCAACGCAATATCCACTTCAGGCAACTGACGTGGCAGCATAGCCGCCTCAAGCTCCTTGAATTTCAGGTTTTTCTTATTTTCAGTAATATCTTTTACCGTAGCTTCAATGTTGCTTGCGTCTTTCAGCTTGATCAGACCTTGTTTCTCCAACAAGAGCAATGCGCGGCCTCCGTTTGTCGCATCGTTCGGAATGGCTACAGTTGCGCCATCTGGGATTTCATCAAGCTTTTTATATTTTTGGGAGTAGATACCGAATGGCTCCAAATGAACTGCGCCCACAGAAACCAGATCCATTTTGCGCTCTTTGTTCATCACATCCAGGTAAGGTACATGTTGAAAGAAGTTAGCATCCAGTTGCTTGTCAAACAATTGTACGTTCGGCTGTACATAGTCGTTAAACTGAACGACTTGGAGACGAACCCCTTCTTTTTCCAACTGAGGCTTGATCGCTTCCAAAATTTCCGCATGCGGCACAGGAGAAGCTCCAATTTTCAGCTCCACTTCACGTGGTGATCCGCCTGTATTTTCGGTCGCATTGTTTGTATCCGATGTTGTGCTCTTTGTACCGCAAGCAGCCAGCACCGCAATTAATGTCAAGCTTAATACAGCCAATACCCATTTCTTCATGTTATTACCCCTCCAATAATTTGTAATATTCAGGAGCAGACGTCCTGATCAATAAGGATATCTATATGTTTTCCCTATTTTCGAGTATAATGCCGCACGAGACGATCTCCCGCCATTTGCAGCAATTGTACCAATACGACCATCAGCACGACCGCAACGATCATGACAGCCGTTTCATAACGATAATAGCCGTAGTTGATAGCCAGTGTACCCAGTCCACCGCCCCCGATCATCCCGGACATTGCCGTGTAGGATACGAGTGTAACGACGGTAATAGTTAATGCAGCGAGCAGACCCGGAAGTGCCTCACGTAACAGCACACGCCGGATAATTTGTCCTGTCGAGGCACCCATCGCTTGTGCGGCTTCAATGACGCCCTTGTCCACTTCACGCAGAGACGTTTCGACAAGACGTGCGAAGAATGGGGCAGCCCCAATAACCAATGGTGGAATGGTTCCCAACACCCCGGTCGAGGTACCTACCAGCGATCGTGTAAAAGGAATAAGTGCAACGATCAAAATGATAAATGGTACGGAACGTAAAATGTTAACGATGAATGATAATACAATGTATATCACCTTCATCAGAGTTAACGAGGAGCGACTCGCCAGAAACAATAATATGCCAAGCGGCAAACCAATAATGAGGGTGAACAATGCGGATGCTCCGAGCATCTGAAGGGTTTCCAGAGTAGAATTCCCTAGCTCATCCCAACTCACTTGTGAAAAATCAAGTTCGCTCATTGTCCGATCACCTCCACATCTAGTCCTTGCCCAGACACTTCGCGCAGCGTATGCTCTATATCTTCATGGTTTCCTTCAAAACGAACGATCAGCTGTCCATAGGGTACATTTTTAATCGTAGATATGGTTCCCTGCAAGATCGCAAAATCAACACCAGTGCTTCGAGCCGTACGCGACAGAATCGCATCATATGTTTTACTGCCCAAGAAGGAGATACGTACCACCTGCGCCGACTCACCGCCACCTGCTGCCGCAATCGCTGCTTGCAACTCCTCGGGATGTTCTGACTCCCGTTGGATAAAGTCCTTGGTTACCTGGTGCTGTGGCTTCAAAAATACTTCCGCCACTGGGCCTTGCTCCACGATGTCGCCCTGATGAATGACGCCAACTCGATCACAAATGCTTTGAATGACATGCATTTCATGTGTAATCAGCACGATGGTTAAATTAAAGCGCTGATTAATATCCAACAGCAATTTAAGGATAGACCCCGTCGTTTGCGGATCAAGCGCAGAAGTCGCTTCGTCACACAGCAATACATGAGGATCACTAGCCAGCGCCCTTGCAATTCCTACCCGCTGTTTCTGTCCACCTGAGAGCTGTGACGGATACTTTCCACTGTGTTCTTCCAGACCCACCAGTTCCAGCAGCTCACGAACTTTCATGTCCAGCTTTTCCCTGGGAGTGTTTACCAACCGCAAAGGAAATGCAATATTGTCATACACCGTTGCCGAAGATAACAAATTAAAATGCTGAAAAATCATTCCGATTTTTCGACGTTGCTTCTGTAACTGGGATTGACTCACAGTAGCGAGGTTTACCCCGTCTACCCATACTTCACCTGAAGTAGGGCGTTCCAATAAATTAATACAGCGGATCAATGTACTTTTCCCCGCCCCGGAGTGACCAATCACTCCGAATATTTCTCCACGCTTTATAGAAAGATCCAACCCAGACAGCGCATTAACGCGTCGGTTGCCTTTGCCATAATGCTTGGTTAACTGCTTAAGCTCTATCAACGTGCTGCGACCCCCTTCACTTCTTCCTTACCCTTTTAACCAGTTGTCATCTCTCAGAATTGTATAAAATCGCTATTTATTTATACAAAAAAGAGCCCCTTTCACAGAATGAAAAGGGCCCCACCTTGCGAACCTTTTCTCATCTGCCAAAATCGCTATAACTCTAGCGGTTTTGTAGGAATTAGCACCATCATGTTCCCTCCCAGTGTATTACACCGGGAAAGAACGGGTTGCCGGGCTTCATCGGGCCAGTCCCTCCACCTCTCTGGATAAGAAAAATATGTTAAACTCCAGCTTTAGCTGTCCGTTAAGTTTATATAAAAAAACATAATTCAAGCATTTTTCTGAAACTAGGTTTCAGTATAGATAGTTTACATTGCTTTGTCAAAGGATATTTTCTATCATATTTTTGGGCGTACTGCCCGATTCTCCCATTGTTTCGCAGTATAAGTAAAGGCGTTTGACAGCGACCGACATACCATTTCCAAGCCCTGCTGCAAATCTTCCAAATGGTGATCGAGGTCCTCCAGTTGGATTTTTCCATACAAAGCTCGGTGTCGTTGCCAGAGATCATCCTGCATTTCCGTATTCATATAGTGTATCTCCGTATTCCGACGCTTACGCAGCCGATTGATGGCATCGTTGTAAGTATCCTTGATATCAATTAAATTATCGGTCAATACAGGATGCATTTTGAGATACTTAAGCTGCCGCAACACGGTAAAATACGAATAGTGCGCCTTATACTGCCCTGTTTTTAAATCATACAGATCATTTAGCCAGTTACCCAGCTTATCCAAAATAGAGAAAACCCGAACAAACCCATCTTTATAAAAGAAAACATATAACGCATAATCGGATTTTTCATCCTCACTCATATCTTCAGCATATCCGGCTTTCACTTTCATACGGAAAAAGGCGGAAGCATGATGGCTCTGCTCCAGTTCATCCAGAGATGACATTAGACCGCGTGTTAAAATATCCGCCTTCCGAAAATCGTGGGTCGGATCTCCACCAGCCTGAATTTGCCGCTCCAGCAGGTTCAACATAGCTGACATGCTATTCATGGCATCTAGCAGGATGCCTTTGTTCACACGTGGTGGCTCACCCAGTAGCTTGCGTATCATGCTTACGCCTCCTTATAAATGTAAAATCCGGCTGTAGGTTTAATTAGGGCGTCAAGCGAAATAACTCGTCCATCGTTGATCTACAAGCTTAACAATATCCTCACGCGGTAACACCTCATCTGGATACCCCGGCTTCATACGCGCATCCACTACAATCGGCAGCTTATAGTTCAGATGATGCAAACGCACTTCGCTGTCTGCGTACATATCTGTAGCCGGGTTAAAGCGTGTGAATACCGTCCAAAGGAACGAGGCTTGAGAGCGAACGACTTCTTTGGCATCGTCTACAATGAAGACGAGCGGCCACTCTTGCTCACCCGCTGCTAATCGCTCCAAAACACGTGCCGCCAGCTCAGGCTCCTGCTCAAAGGACGCACCCGATACGACAAGGCAACCTCCGCAATAGGGCTCAATTTCACGAATTCCCGGCAGATCGCCTCCCTCATAAGCACGAGGCAATTCACGTACAGGCTCACCTATCCCCATCAGGATGGCCTTACTGCCATGATTCAGCTTGCGGCCTGTGTAATCGAGTGTATCGTGTGACGTGTGATTGAATATAAATAAATCCCTTGCTGGATTAAATCGCTCCAGAATGGTTTCCAGCAGCAGGTTAAAGTCAGATAAATCAATTACTCGATCCGTCAGCATCAGGAATTTAGTCAACGACAATTGACCTTGACCCAAAATAGTAAAACCGGATACAAGCGCTTCACGGGAGTAGCTTTCACGTACCACTGCCGCTGCTAGCGCATGTACACCCGTTTCCGCATACGCCCACAGGGACTTGACGGAAGGCATCACAAGCGGATATGCAGGCGACAGCAGACGTTGCAAAAACTCACCGAGATAGTAGTCTTCTTGCCGAGGCTTACCTACAATGGTTGCCGGATAAATGGCATCCTTGCGGTGATGCATATGTTTGACATGAAATACAGGGAAATCATGCTGTAATGAATAATAGCCAAAATGATCACCAAACGGGCCTTCCGGACGGCGTTCATGAGGCGGTACATAACCGCTGATTGCAAATTCTGCTTCTGCTGGAATCCGGTGACCCCCGAGCGGGTCTTCTGTCATGGGCAGCTTGCCTCCCATAATAAGCGAAGCCAGCAACAGCTCAGGCAAGTTTTCCGGTGCTGGCGCAATGGCAGACGCAATCAGGGCAGGCGGGCCACCGATGATAATCGTCGTAGGCAATGGCTCATTACGCAGTTCCGCTTCATGATAATGAAAACCGCCGCCTTTATGAATTTGCCAGTGAATGCCCGTCGTCTGATCATCATAAATCTGAATGCGGTACATCCCCAAATTATGATCCTTGGGCTGACCTGGCTTCTCAGTATACACGAGTGGAAGCGTAATAAACGGCCCTCCATCCTCATGCCAACTGGTCACTTTAGGCAGTGGTGCCAGCGGAGCCTCTGTACGGCGAACTCCCAATACAGGGGCCTCGCTATGAGATACTGTTTTTAGCCCTACTTTTAGCATGTCCTTAATCAGGCCACGTTCATTCCACAATGCTTTGGGTGTAGGTGGAAACAATGTTTTGGTCGCTCCTACAATCGCATCCATCAGTTGCTCTGGGCGCGGACCAAAAGCCATGTCCACACGGCGATTTGTACCAAACAGATTACTGGCTACAGGAAACGGGGTTCCTTTTACATTCGTGAACAGAAGTGCCGGCCCTTCTTCCTCAATGACTCTTCGATGAATCTCAGCCAGCTCCAGGTAAGGATCGACAGGTGCCTCTATAATTTTAAGATGATTTTCTTTACGCAGCGCTTCAATAAATTGGCGCAAATTCTGGTAGATCAACTGGACGACTCCTCCTAAGCAAATCAAGCCCTCGAGAAACTCGCGGGCCTGGTTTGTTTCTTATATGCTATTATACGTGTTTAAACGCCTCTTGGGCAAAAATCCGCTTGACTATGATCTATGAAACGCTTAGGTACGTTGTGCTTGGGTCGGAACAAGCTTGCGGTCCGGTGACAATTGCCATACACGATAGCTCAGATAAGCCAAGATGGAGAACAACGATGCAATCACCAGCATATGTCCCAGCACGATAAACATGTAGATTTCAGGTTTGTTGACGTACAACAAGATAATTCCAATCACCACTTGAAGCAAGATTAACAAGACCGATACGACACCCAATATACGGATATCCCGGTGGTTCGGGTGATAACGGTATGAGTAGTGACCCACAGCCAAGATAATGACGAACAGCAGACCAGCTGAAATCTGATGAAGCAGCAGTGGAGATATGAAGCCCCCAATATTTACAACCTTCTGGATGACCGAGTGACTAAGCAACGCCCCTGAATAGACAGCAATATAGGTATAGATCGTCGATAACCATATAAAGTTACGAAAGCCCCGACTGACAGGCCCAGGAATCAGACGCGGGGTGTGGCGTGAATCTGCATGCTCCTGCCAGGCCCCCAACGTCATCATAGTCGCACTGGCAAAGGCGATAAGCGCAAAGCCAAAATGCAGTCCCATGACTGCAGCCGATTGGGAGAAGACGACAGCCAACGCCCCCATTGCACCTTGTATGATGACAAACATGAGCGTGAGCAGCGAGAATAGCTGCAAATCCTTCCGATGCTTCATAAACAGCAAAAAGCCAACAAATGAGGCGATAGAAAGAATCCCGGCCATGGCACTGACGGAGCGATGAGAGAACTCAATAAGGGATGCGATCGTATGTGCCGGAACCAGCTTACCATTGCACAGCGGGAATTCCCGGCCACAGCCGAGACCAGAATCCGTTCGCGTCACGACACCTCCACCGAAGGTAGCCAAAAACATGACAATACATGTTACGAGTGCCAGCCATTTTAATATTCTGATTTTGTTATTCAAAGAATTCACCCGTATCCTTCCAAATATAATATTTATTCACTTTATATGTTGTGAAATGATCACTTAAAGTAATTATAACTGATATATCGTTCCTTGACATACGAGCTTTGTTGACAAAATGTGAACGTGTCCGTGAGAAAGCCGCCCCCTGAGAAGGAAGCGGCTTTCTGAATGTCTTGATGTTATTTTGCTAAGCTCGCGTGGACTTCAACAGCCCGATCCAAAAATTGCTCAATCTCTTCGCGGGATTTGCGCAGTCTGTTCACCAGACGTACCAGTTCTCGCCCTTCACTGTAAGCGATAAAGCTAGGAATCCCCAATACATTTTGCTCTTGACTGACGCTTTCGGCCTGTTCTACATCAATCTCAATTAATGTAAGCTTATCTGCATATTGTTGTTCCACATCAGGCATGAACGGATCGATGAAATGACAATCCTTACACCAGTCCGCCTTAAACACAGCCACCGTAACGCCCGGAGTGGATATTGCCTTATTAAAGTCTTCATGAGAGACGATTTTTTGCATGGATGATTCCTCCTTAAATTCTTTTTGTGCTGAAAAGATTGCACTTTCTATTGTAACGCCAAGTGAAGCTTTTGCACACTCCCCCATTCTACTCACATGCCGATTGGAAGCCCTCTCATTGAGGCATACTAAAGATATACTTAAGAATCCACATAAGCGTCGACATCCTAACAGCATACCCAACATACTTGGCAGGATACGGGGATGCTTGCAGTTGGAAAGGAGGTTAATTTAGTCATGTCTCTTACCGAATGGCTCCATACAGCATCTCGACAGCTTCAAGGAGGGCTAAAGTTACTGGGTTCCGTTCCCCGTGTTGCAGAGGAAGCTTGGGAGGGCAAACGGGCGGCTTGGACCGAATCCCGCAAATTACGCTCCCCCTTGCGTGAACTAGCGTGGGATTATCATACGGCACAGGCCGCTATGAATGAAGCTGAAGCGATAATGTTGGTGAACGGACCCGCTACGCGTCCCTCTTCTCTGAATATGCCCTTATGCGAAACAGACTGTGAGCTACTGGAGAGGATCAAGAACGATACAGCACAGGAGAATCGCAGCAACGTTACCCGCACTGCCGCTTACCTTGAATGCTATCGTGGCTACCCGGAGTTACATTGGGCATTACTGGCCCACCTGGTTTCTCGTAATGGCGGCTATAATATGACCGATCTGAAAGGGGGACTGATTGGCAACCTGTTCGGCGAACAGGAAAAGGAATGGCTGTATCGGCTACTGGAGCGCTGTAACGCCCTTATTTTTCAAGACGCTTATCCGCAGTTGCAACTTTATATGCACAGCCGTCATTTGGGTCGGAGTTGCTTTCACTTGTTGCCTTATTTTCACGTTTCGCCATTCATGAAGCCCTTTTGGGAACGCTTCTGGGCTTGGCGGGATAGCTCTCTGTTGACTGTGGCGCTCATCATTAATGAACAAAACTATATTGAAGGACGTGTGGTAAAAGATCCGTATTTTCAAAAATTCGTGACACACAAGCCGGGCTTTTATTTGCATGACTGGCTCCAGCTTAATCAGGTTATATTTCCACTTGGGCTGAACGGTGGACTTGCTGGACTAGTGATGGAGCGTTTCGGCCATTTGGACGAGCGGATCGGCTTTGGTAAAAGTCTCTATGCTATGCTCTTTGGCCATCAGCAGGTGCTGGACCAGGTATCCGCATTCGCTAACAGTGTGCCGCATACAGGTTCACGCAGCGACTATTGGCCCGGATTGTTCACACCGAATGAACAAAAAGCGCTGCACTCTCCAGATGAAAGTGCAACGCTTTTAGCACATGAATGGCTACCGCCAGGACAACGTCTGTACAGTCCGGAGCTGAACGCCGTCTGGTCCGATACAGCTTATGATCCAATCCCCCGGTATGACTGGTTTCAGGACGGCTCCACACTTGGACATCTCAGCGAACCAAGGCGACCGCTGTTATTTGCCATGCGCCATGAGCATCGTCATGGCATCCAAAAAACAGCAATGGCCCACGTTGCCCATAACAGCTTGCAACCTTTCCACTGAAAGACTGGGGGACTCTTTTAGCCTCGTTGTCCTGTGGACTCACGCTGTAGACGCATTAACGGACGCAGTACCTTTTGCAACATACGCGGATAGTTGCCCAGCTCGTCCCTTCGCAATACGCGCAGTACAACCAGCAACAACAAGTAGCATACCAGTACAGCTGTCCCGGCAATGCAGCACGCGATCAAGAAGGCCACACGCGCAGGCATCAGATGCACCAGCAGAATACAGGCTTCATTTACACCGTATCCGATAGCTCCCGAGACGACGACTGCGGTTAAGAACCCTGCCCAGCGACGGCCCATGATGGAAAAGGAGACGATCCCTTTAAGCACACGCAAATTCAGCAACGTGATCACGAGGAAACATAATCCGGTTGCAGCAATGATCCCATAAATTCCAAGCCAACCAGCCAGCAGCCAGCTCGCTGCAAACTTGACGACGATACCGACCATGACATTAACCATTGAAATACGCGGCTTGCCCATACCGATCAGTATCGAATTAGAAGTCATCATCGTAATCTGGAATATCGTTCCGAGTGTCAGAACAGCGATGATACCACTGCCTCCAAGCGAGCTAAACAGTAAACCATTAATAGAATAGGCGGTTACACATAAAGCCAGCACAATCAGCATCCCAGTCAAAATAGAGATACGCAAGGCCAGCGTCATCTGATTTTGTAAATGCTGCTCATCCTTACGGGCAAATGCCGCTGAAATGATCGGAATAAGCGATTGGCTGAGCGCAATGGCCAAAATCGGCGGAATTCCCGCCACACTCTGTGCCCGAGAGCCTAGATAACCCAACTGAGTAGTCGCCTGATCCAATCCCACTTGACCAGACAATAGTCTCACCACAATAGACGTATCAATAAAGTTGACCGCCGGAACCGTCAGAGACGACAATACAATGGGAATGGAAAGCTTGAAAATATCTTTGTAAATGCGCATCATCGGTAGCGCGGAGCTTTCCTCTTGGAATTGATCTTGACGATCCTGTCGATCCTGGCGACGCAATTTCACCGTGTAGTACAACATGACCGCTAGAGCGCCAAGACTTCCCATGACACCTCCAAAGGAGGCTCCGGCCGCAACCTCGCGATCTCCATAACCTAGCTTCAAAATAATAAAAGCGAGTACAATAGCGGTCGCTACCCGTGCAACCTGCTCCACAATTTGTGAAATACCGCCTGCGGTCATATTACCGCGCCCTTGGAAGTATCCACGCATCATGGCAATGGCAGGGAACAGCAGTAATGCTGGTGCCAAAGCCTGAATGGCCAAAGCGGATTGCGGAACCCCTGCTACATGCTCGGCAAAGTAAGGCGCTCCAAAATACAGCAGCGCTGTAATGATAATGCCTGCCGCGGCCGCGAATATCAAAGCCGCACGATACACACGTCGCGCTTCCGAAGGCCGATCCAGCGCATAGCGTTCTGAAACCATTTTGCTCAACGTGCTTGGGATGCCGGCCGTAGCCACTGTGAGCAGCATCAAATAAGCGTTGTTCGCAATGGTAAACGAGGCGTTCCCGACGGAACCGAGCAAATGCTCCAATGGAACACGCTGTACCAGACCAAGTACTCTGGCCACCAAGGCGGCAGCGGCTAAAATAAGCGTACCTTTAAGGAATGTTTCTTTATTGGACAAAATGCGTTCCCTTCTTTCTTGCTGTTCACACGCATGCAAAAGCCCCGCACAAACAGTCATGGCCTGAGCCATCACCGGTGCGGAGCCGCATGTCGATTCTGTCTCTGCAAATCATAATAAACCAAAACGAATCTCGGGTCATAACACCCAAATCAAGAATACAATAATCATGGCAAGCTGCAAAATCACTTTCATCACGGTGCTGGTAAAAAGGCCTAATACAGAGCCAAAGCCCACTTTAATAGCTCGGTCCAGCGGGGCTTTGCCAATTAGTTCACCCAGCACAGCGCCGATAAATGGTCCCAAAATCAGGCCAAATGCCGGAATAACGAAGGGGCCGATAATAATCCCGATGGTACTCAGTATCGCCGACAGACGCGAGCCGCCAAATCGCTTGACACCCCACGCATTCACAGCATAATCCGCAACAAAAAGGGCAACGACGATTAGTGTTTGTATAATCCAAAACAATGCATTGTATGGAGCAAACGAGAAAAACCAGCCGTATACAAAAAATGCAAAATAGATGGCGAGCGCCCCCGGCAATACGGGATATACCGCCCCGGCCATGCCCACAATGAACAGCACAATAACAACAATCCAGCCTACAACGTCCATGGGCCTCCTCCTTCTCGTCCATTCATCCGGCCTGCTGCATTATTCATTTTATTACACAAGCACATAATCACGGATCACTTCTACAATGCCGTCGTCATTATTCGAAGCCACGACCAAATCAGCGGCTTCTTTAACCGTATCCTGAGCATTCCCCATTGCTACGCCCAGTCCAACCGCTTGAATCACAGCCAGGTCATTCAGACTGTCGCCAACGGCAACCACCTGCTCCAGAGTAATGCCAAGCAGATCGCACACTTCAGCGATTCCACTGGCTTTGGATATACCAGCTGGGTTAATTTCCAGATTTGTCATCGAAGAATTGGAAATTTCAAGTCCACCCATATCCTGAAGCTTAAGTAAAATTTGGTGGCGAATTTCGTCATTTTCCGTATTATAACCGAATTTGAGCCACTCCTGTGTGTCCAATGTATCCGGCCAACGATCCCTATTATATAATTCCTCCGTTGAGTAAGCCCAGAACCAAGAGCCTGTTTCTACAGCAATTTGGTGCATCTTACGAACGAGCTCCTTATCAAGTAAATAACGGCGCCACAACTCGTGGGGTGATTTCCACACCTCACTGCCGTTTACGGTTACCATTGGCGTCTCCAGGCCGAGTTGCTGACCGTAAGGCAGAGCATGCATCGCTGCACGTCCGGTGGACAAGCATACATGAATCCCTTCCTGAATCGCCTTGTTAATCCAGTTAATCGTTTCCAAGGAAATTTCATGATTATCATTCAGTAAAGTTCCATCCATGTCGAGCGCAAGCAGTTTGTATTTATATTGGTTTTCTCCCATAGTCTCTCTTCCTCCTGTATGTCCCTTATGTCCAACGACATTTTACCATGAAAAAGAGAAGCCCACAAAAGTATTCAAGTCCTCACTTTGCTGCCAGAGGCTTTTTAGGAGTACCATCTAGCCCATATACTTCGTCATACGCATCAAATATTTTACGTGCAACCGGTCCTGCGCTCGTCGCACCAAAGCCCCCTTCAGGAATGATGACCGCTACTGCCAGCTTCGGATTTTGACGCGGAGCAAAAGCGATGAACACCCCGTTATCTTTAACCGTACGTCCCACCACCTGCTGGGAAGTCCCCGTTTTGCGGGCATAATCATAAGGAAACCCATTAAAGGCTTTAACATCCGTAGCCATACCTCGAATTACTGTATTCCAGTACGTGTCTGAAAAAGCGACCTCATTCAGCACCTTCGGCTTAAATTCACGTACAAGATTCCCCTGATCATCTACAATTTTGCTAACCAAATGAGGCTGCATACGCTTGCCCTTTGTTGCCAGCACAGTCGTATACTGAGCTAG
>NZ_WUDQ01000730.1:0-1542 GCF_009827695.1 Paenibacillus sp. OT2-17
GAGTAATACATCCGATAGGTATCACCCATCTTGATGATGTCCGGTGCCCACAGATTGGTTGCTGATGACCACGCCTCCGCTTCCTTTGGAATGCCGGGGAGTGCATACTGAACCCAGTTCCAGTGAATCAGATCAGTCGATTTGCGTACCATAACACCAGGTCTCAATTCTCCACCTGTCTTTACATCCGTTGAGTAGACATAATAGCCTTGATCTGTTTTGATAATCGCCGGGTCATGTGCATTGTTAATGGTCCAGCGCTGTTCATCGTTAATCGTACTTTGATCATACTAGTGATCGGGAGGCGGAGCCTGCGGATACACAGGGTCCGGAGTGTTATCCCCACAGCCGGATAGACCCAGCATGAGCAGCATAACCATAACTGTTATTCTCCTCCTTCCTTTATCCATTACATATTGTGACTGCCCTACATCATTCATCCATACCCTCCAAGTGTCAATTAGCCTTTGACACCCGAAATGGCAACCGATTCAATAATTTGTTTCTGGAAGATCAAGAATATAATCAGTACAGGTAACAAGGCTATAATTGATGCTGCCATGATAAGCGGATAGTCCGTCTGAATGGCGTAAGTCGCATTAAAATTCGCGATAACCAGCTGCAGTGTCTGCGTTTCTGGTGAGTTCAAGTAAATAATCGGTGCCAAATAATCGTTCCAAATCCCCATGAACCATAAAATAAGCTGTGCTGCAACTGCTGGCTTAATGAGCGGGAACGTAATCGACGAATAGAGTCGGAAATAAGAACTTCCGTCAATTTTAGCAGCTTCGATAATGGCATCTGGTACACTAAGCAAGTACTGCCGCAGGAAAAAGATCATAACTACATTTCCGAACAAACCTGGAACAATCAGAGGCAGCAGTGTATCCACCCAGCCCAGTTTGGAAAACATCATAAACTGTGGAATCATAACCGTTGGGTATGGAATCATCATAGATGCGATGAGTGCCAGAAACAGTTTATTTTTATGAGGGAATCTCAGCTTTGCAAATGCAAAAGCGGCTACACTGGATGTAAAGGTACCTATAACGGTAACACTTACAGCCACAATCACACTGTTCTTGATCCCGCTTAACAAAGGTCCTGCTTCCCAAATTTCCCTATACTTGCCAAACTGGAACACCTCTGGTATCCATACTGGCGGAAGAGCAAAGACATCCTGCTTTTCTTTCACCGAAGTGGACAGCATCCAAAGCAGCGGCGCGATCATCACAATCGCTCCAATCGCTAGTACAATAAAGATAATTGTATTGGTAACTTTCGTTTTTTGACTATGGGACATAATCAGACTCACTCCTGTCCGCGAAAATCAATCCCCATCAAAGGACGATTTTTCATTCATTTTGAATTGAATCAAAGTTACGATAAAAATGAAGATGCCGAGAATCATAGCCATCGCGGAGGCATATCCCATTTGCAGGTTTTTAAATGCCTTATCCCAAATATAAAAGACGATTGAGGCGGACGAGTATTCCGGACCCCCTGTAGGTGTCATAATGTTCATTTCAGTAAAGATTTGCG
>NZ_WUDQ01000731.1:0-1534 GCF_009827695.1 Paenibacillus sp. OT2-17
GAACACGAAGCTGGGCGATCAAACCTCCGAGGTTCGCTGCCTCCTCGAGGATGACAAACTGTTCGGTGTCCGATTATATGAGATTGGTCTGGGCGACAAGATTGAAGCCATGTTTCATGAGATGCTGGCAGGTCCTGGTGCAGTCCGAAGCACGATAGAGAAGTATGTGAACTAGAACTTACATTAATGCAATCCCCCTGCCAGAAACTTTGGTCAGGGGATTGCGTTAATGAGAACCAATTCTTTAAATAATCAACATCCACATGACTAAGTATCTGTTCTTCTCCCCTTTTTGGGATTCACAAAGTAATATTAAATCCCGTGTCGCTTCACCTGTTGTTACGTTTCTAGCAATAATCGTTTATTTAGGTCATCTCGGAACGGCGTCTATAATATTAGATGTGCTTACTTCGGCCTACAGTATAATTTGTTTATTCTCAGAACATGCAAGCAACATCACATAAGTTGCTTATTATTTAGAAGGTCACAATCACTTTGCCTTGGGAGTGGCCCATCGACACTTTAATCAGCGCCTTGTTAATGTCCCCAAACGTATAAGTTGAATCTATAGAGGGCTTGATATTTTCTTTTTCAACAAGTTTAGTGATTTCTTGTAATTGACTTCCATTGGCTTGCACAAATAAAAAGCGATATTCATTTTGATTCTTACGTGCTAAAGAATCTAAGCGAGCACCCACTAGACCAAACAATGCTTTTTTCCACAACGGAAAATGATTGTCAACCGCAAAGCGATAATTTGGTCCGGCTTTCAATGATACCAATTTCCCTTGTGGTTTTAAAATGCCCAGTTCAGCTTTGATCTCTTTGGCACCCAAGGTGTCGATCACATAATCGATATCGGACAGTATGTTAGCATAATTCTCTGCCTTATAATTTATGAATTGATCAGCCCCGATCGACAGTGTACGTGATCTGCCTCTTTCACTTCCACTTGTAATAACATGTAATCCCATTGATTTGGCAATGGGAATTGCCATAGCGCCAAATCCTCCGGTTCCTCCAGGAATGAATAGCTTTCTATTCGGCTGGGCATGGAGTACATCGTGCAATGCTTGATAAGCAGTCAAGGCAGTAAGGGGTACCGCAGCAGCTTCAATAAAAGATAGATTTTCAGGTATGATGGATAAAGCATCTTCATTTACGGCCGCATACTCAGCAAAAGCACCGATTTTATTAAGCGGCAACCTCGTATAAACAGGGTCACCAACCTTAAAATTCAAAACATCATCACCAACGGCTTCAATAATGCCAGATAGTTCATTCCCTAAAGTTAATGGCAACTTATAGTCAGCAATCATCCGAACACTGCCATTCAGATTAAGAATGTCCAGTGGATTTACACCTGCAGCTTTTACTTTGACAAGAACCTCATGGCTATTGATCTGTGGTATGTTAACATCATTTAATTCCACTTGGATTTTTTTTGAACATTTCTGTATTTGTGCTGCTCTCATGATTCATCCTCTTCCTTTGCTAATTTTTGGGGTAGCACACCATGAATGCAATCACTAGT
>NZ_WUDQ01000732.1:0-1531 GCF_009827695.1 Paenibacillus sp. OT2-17
ACAGATAGCGCTCCCATAGATGGGCGGTCAGCCATACACCCCCAAGCGGCCAAAACGCCCAACTGGCATGGCCCCCTGAAGGTCCAGCGTATCTCCACACATCTACATTGTGATGAGCTGCCCACCCTTGAGCACCATATTGGATGGAGGCTACCCTCCGTCCCGTGCGGGCAACTTCTCCAATCATGTGCAGCAATGGTTCATGGCACTCGGCAAGATTGCATACCTCAGCGGGCCAATAGTTCATCTGAGCATTGATATTGGTTGTATAATTACTGTTCCACGGCGGCTGCACCCGGTCATTCCAGATGCCCTGAAGATTGGCAGGCTGACTCCCCGGACGCGAGCTGCCCATGAGCAAATAGCGGCCATACTGAAATAACAGCACCTCCAGCCCCGGGTCGTCCTGACCTTTCTGATAACGTTCTAATCGCAGATCGGTCGGTAGAACGGAATCGTCGGTTAAAGTATCACCTCTCAGTTCTAATACAACGCGGTCAAACAGCTTTCGGTGATCCTGTTCATGGCGTTGCCGCACCTGCTCACTTCCCAGCGAAATTGCTCCGTCTAAAATGACTTGACATGCTTCTGCTGACTCCGTTGCATCACTATTCGGCATAGTGTGAAATCCCCGAAATCCGGTAGCTGCTGCCAAATACACCGTGATTTTATCCGCGCCTGAGATGATCAGTGCTCCATCAGCACCCTTCGTCAAGGTTCCTCCCTCGGGAATAACCCTCGCCTGAACTGCAAAAGCCATCCCCAAATCATTTTCATAAACAACAGACTGTGGATGATCGCCGTGATAATTAGATTCCACATGACTGGGCGCTCGTCCAGTCAACGTAATAAAGTCCCCGGACGGCTCCTCGGATGGAGCGTCCTCCTTATCGCTATCCCATTTGGATGAATCACCAAAATGTATATCCTCTCCAACCTCGTCTTCACAAGGATGGAGGGAAGTGATGCGCACGGATGCATGGATCTTCCCAAGCTTATTCGCAGTCAGTGACACCATCATGACTCCATCTGGCGCACTGGCGATAACTTCACGGGTATAGCAGACTCCAGCACTCTGAAAAGTGACCGCTGCCGTTCCGGTCAGCAAATCCAGTTCCCGTTCATAATGTGCAATTTCCCCTAGGCCCTCCTGCGTAATCCACAAATCTCCCAAAGGCTGATAGGCTTCCGTATCGCGACCTAGCATATTCGCATTAATCAGTTGTTCCGCTTCCTTGTATTTTCCATCTGCAATCAGCTTTCTGACAGGCTGCAAATATCGCAATGCATCATACTGAACGCCGTCTCTGGGAAATCCGGACCAGAGCGTATCCTCGTTTAATTGCAAATGCTCCTCTCTGATTCCGCCAAATACCATAGCTCCCAGCCTTCCGTTACCGACTGGCAATGCTTCCTCCCATACCTCAGCAGGCTGGCGATACCATAAACGCAGGGACTGTGGTCTTTCGCTTTTCGTCACATCAAACCCTCCCCCATCAAGATGAAACAGAGCGCTAATCCCGTATGGACC
>NZ_WUDQ01000733.1:0-1531 GCF_009827695.1 Paenibacillus sp. OT2-17
GCGAAATCCAGTTGGAGCTGCTGCGAAGAAATAAACTGGACTATCTGTTAAAAAGTCTAAACGTGATCGCACTGGCACCTGTTTTCTTTACGACCCCAATCGAGACATGGGCGAGATCCAGCTTTCCATCCATGGATGAGTTTTATCAGGGAAAATTGGGTTATATCACGAAATTGTCCGTTTATATTGTGATAATCGTATCTTATTTCCTGTTACAGAAACTGCAACAGACCGATGAGACAGGATATCGTGCGGGTAGAGGCCGGAGGGTTTGGGAGCAGAAGCTATACCGTTTTCCCATCATTCGTAATGTGGTGGATTCTTTAATTCCGCGTCAGCATATGTCTTCTTATTTCCAAATAACCCGTCTATTAAAGGAAAGTGGTGCGGAGGTTAAGCTGGAGTGGCTCTACATACGCAGAATGGCTCTTTTTATCGTGGGATTGGTGCTCAGCATCAGTACGATATTTTTTTTACATGAAGCTGAGAAAACGCATATCCTTCACGCCCCAGTACAATCAGGTCAAATGTTTGGACGTTTAAGTCCGGTGGAGCAAAAAGAAGCTTCGAAGCAGAGTGAGATTGATCGCAAAATCATGCATTCGCTGAACATGAGGGCGAACAGCACATACGAACAAACGTACGTTGTTTTAGAGCATAATGCTAATGGAACTGCTACTCCTGAACAGCTATCCACAAATACTCGGCGTATCCTCCAAAAGCTGAAAGATTGGAATGATGAATACATCAAGTGGTGGGAAGTACTGATTAGTTTGATTGTTGGGTATGTAGCCTATCAAATGCCTATGCTTTTATTATATTTGCAACGAAAAATGCGTCGGTTGGATATGAGGCATGAGGTGTATCAATTTCAAACGGTTATTTCCATTTTACGGGTTATGGAACGAATGTCTGTCGAGGAAATATTGGAGTGGCTGAACAGATTTTCAGTTATATTCAAAAGACCTCTGCAAAAATGTTTGCTTCATTTTGAACACGGGCCAGAGGCAGCTCTCGACTTGCTAAAAGAAGAGGCACCTTTGCCGGAATTTCAACGTCTCGTGGATAAGCTTCATTTGTCTTTAGGTAAAATTACGATTCGAGAGGCCTTTGATGATTTGGAATCCCATATGTCCTACTATTTCGAACAAAGAAAACAGGAGTATGAAAAAATAATAGACAGTAAGGCTATCTGGGGAAGGATGATAGGTTTTGCCCCGATGTATGGTCTTATCTTTTTATATTTGGTGATTCCGTTGATCGGTATGAGCTTTGTTCAAATGGATAACTATTATGAGCAAATACAAAAAATTCAGTAAGAAAGTTCTATTATGACTAATACAAAATAACAAGCTAAGGAGAGAAAAATAATGAATAACGCATCAACAGCTTTAAAGGTAGCCGCTGGGATATTTTTGACCATCGCTCTAATTACGATTGTAGTTATACTGTTTATTTCAGCCCAGGAGGCGACTAAAACGGCACAAAACAATTTTGCTGATATCCAGACCGAATTGTCGCAAGCCTCTTT
>NZ_WUDQ01000734.1:0-1521 GCF_009827695.1 Paenibacillus sp. OT2-17
CTTAATGGGCTCGGGACGGACCGAGATCATTAAGCCTGAAAAACCTACAATTTCCCCAGATCGTACAGTGAAATTCACATTTTCAAATAACCCTTTATGCGAAGCATTTTTGACCTCCAGCACCACTTCTCCCAAAGCAGGCGTTCTTACCGGGTAGCGTTCAGTCAGCTCTCTACCCACCATTTTCCGTACAACTTCATCAAAATGCGTATCGGGAATCGCCTGAGTATCCACCGTTTTCCCGTCACGCATGATGGTAATCCGATCACAGATCGCGAATATCTCCTCCATCCGATGTGAAATATACACAATCGAAACACCATCTTTTTTCAAGGAAGTAATAACCTCGAACAGCTTCTGAATTTCTCGTTCGGTTAAGGCGGCTGTCGGCTCATCCATCACGATAACTTTAGCATCCGTCATGAGTGCTTTGGCAATTTCAATCATCTGCTGTTGACCCACTGAACAATCGCCTGCTTCACCGTTCAATGGAAGATTTACCGAAAGCTTGCTGAATTGTTCATTTGCTAGCGCTTTCATTTTAGAACTGTCTAGCAAGCCCCACTTGGATGTCATTTCCTTGCCGATAAATAGATTTTCCAGCACGGTCATCTCCGGCCACACATTCAGTTCTTGGTGAATAAAAGCAATTCCTTTTTGCTCCGCTTCTTTGGGGTCGGCAAAATAGGTTTCCTGACCGTCAATGATGATCGTTCCCTCATCTCGCCGATGCAGTCCGATTAAAATATTCATCAGCGTTGATTTGCCTGCACCATTTTCACCCATGAGGGCATGTACTTCTCCTTCACGAAGATCAAAGTCAACACCACTCAGTACCTGATTGGTTCCAAAGGCTTTGTAAATTCCTTTCATTTGAATCTGCATGCTGTACCCTCCTTTTTATTCAACATTGATTTATCCAAAATGAACCCCTGCCTGCAAAATACAATTGGCAAACGGCTTAGCCTCTCCTGTACGAATGACCGCCTTCGCATACCGGGTCAGCTCCTTGAATTGTTCATGAGGGCAAAACTCAATGACAGCTGCCTGCTTATTAAGCTGTGGCTGTTCTA
Organism: Paenibacillus sp. OT2-17; assembly: GCF_009827695.1. Lineage (NCBI taxonomy): Bacteria > Bacillati > Bacillota > Bacilli > Caryophanales > Paenibacillaceae > Paenibacillus > Paenibacillus sp. OT2-17. The sequence continues at coordinate 1,074 of NZ_WUDQ01000734.1, forward strand.
ATTGCTCCCCTGCAAAGTTGCGCATAATATACTGTAATGCTTGTTCATTTTCTTGTTTGATTTCTTCGGCCAGCGTTACTTTTTCGATCACCATATCTGCTGCAATGACATCAACGACGTCCTGAAAGGATGGAACACCCAATTTAAGGGCCAAATCAATTTTGGTAACGCCTTCAGGAACAGGTAAGCCGGCATCAGCCACGACAATATAGTCTGTGTGGCCGAGATCCGACAGTATTTTGGATATATGACTGTTTAGGATTCCATGTTTCTTCATATTATATTTGCTCCTCCACTTCACGACGGGTTGGCATTCCACCTTGGGCTCCAAATTTGGTAACAGACAATGACGCAGCACGATTAGCAAATTTCACACTGTCTGCCAGCGAATTTCCTTCAGCCAGTGCCACTGCAAAAGCAGCGTTAAACGTATCTCCTGCACCTGTTG
>NZ_WUDQ01000735.1:0-1512 GCF_009827695.1 Paenibacillus sp. OT2-17
CAGCTACCCCCTCATAGAGCAGCAATGCAGCCGCATGTCTTCCCTCCGCCAATAATTCTTCTGCAATTTCAAATAGCTTGGGTGAATACAGTAGATTGTCCATGATGGCTTCCACCACTCGACGGATCGCATCCAACTTGTCCAACTCCGCACAGCGAAACAAAAATGGCTCGATTCGCCTCATATTCGGAGGATGGTCGATGATGTAGTTTTCTATAAACAGATCGTAAAAATACCCTTCTGGTAAACCCATAGCCTCAGTGATTAGGTCGAGCTGGTTAACAGACATTGACTTATTCCCTGTCACAATAGCACTTACTATTCCCCTATTCATGCCTGCAAGTTGCCCAAATTGCGTTAGACTCAAACCTTCTTGTTTTAAATATCCGTCTAATTCTGCTCGAATCGTAGGTGTATGCTTCATGTCATATCCACCCTTCATTCAGAAATACCAAAACTTTTATATTATTGCATTCTATTGTTGTCCATAATTTAACAGTTGTCAATAAGTTTTGAAATATATGTCATGCAATATTCAGATGAATTATATATTTTCGAATATTAATGATTTTTCACCATTTCGTTAACAAAAATCTACATTTTATTCTTTTTTTATATGGTATACTTGGTCGGTAGTACAAATTATACCATTCAAGAGGACGATTTTTGATGAAGTTTAAAAACACAGCAATCATCCTTATAGGTGTATTGGCTCTTACGGCAGTAGCTCCGCTGGCTACTTCTGCCACACCAGCTACAGGGATTAAAGTATCGAAGGATCATGGAGGTACAGTTATCCAACAAACTGGTCAAGAGGTACATGAGGTTCTTAGTGGGACAAGTCCGACGATGGACTTAACTGTTAAAAAAGGTTATGGACATGTAAAGATTAAAGTTCGGAATGAAGGAACATCAAATCTCACTTGGAGCTTGCAGGGTAACGGGAGAGAATATGTCTATAAAACTGTTGGCAAAGGAGACACATTAACATGGACTAGTCTTAATTCATTCCCTAATGGAATGCCTTCAGGGGAATACGTAATTCAATTCAGAGCCAACGGTAACAAAGTTGAAGGCGAAGCTTGGGGTACTACTGGTCAGTACCCAGGAGACATTAACTAACCGTTATTACAAGCAGGGGAGCGTCTTGGAGTTAAATCCAAGGCGCTTTATGTATTCAATGTTGCCAAACTCAGTGTCTAACAAATGCCCAGCCGACCAATTAAGGTTAGCAGAACTTTTAACTATATATAGATAAATCAAACTATTCCCCATTGATTCACATAACAACATCATTTAATGGTACTTAGTGACTATGTACACAGATATTCAGATTAATTATAATTATTTATGTAGTTAAATTATAGAAAGAAGAGATTTAATTTGAAAAGATTAATGAGTTTTGGTATCGCCACATCATTGCTTCTGTCACTAAGCCCTGCTGCTTTTGCGCAGGATTCAATTTCAGCAAATCAAACTGATAATGGCTTCATTAAAGTGATCGAAAATACT
>NZ_WUDQ01000736.1:0-1505 GCF_009827695.1 Paenibacillus sp. OT2-17
TGCTTGGTTCAACTCCCCACACAGACGCCACATAGGCTCGATCTTCTTCATTCGCAATCGATCTGTAACCAGGAAGCTGGTCAGCCTTTTGGCCGTGCTCTCGCCCCCCTTGCCCGTTTCCCTGGCCTGTGACGGCCCCATAACCGCATCCTTCCCTTCCAATCTTGCCAGTGGCCAGCACCAGATTAAGAAATGCACGCACCGCCATATGTCCATCTGTCTGCTGTTCAACACCCCTGGCCGTAAAAACGATGCCGGTCTCCACACTGCCAAAGGCATGTGCTGCCTGCCGGATCATTTCTACCTCAATTCCGCACAACGCAGCCGATTCTCTCAGATCCACACCCTTCAAATGAGTCAACAGCTGGTCATAGCCGTTGGTCCGCTTGCGGATAAACTCTTCATTCGCAAATCCTTCGTCCACGATGACCTTTAGCATGGCATTGGCCAGTACAGCATCCATACCTGGCTTGATTTGCAAGTGCAAATCGGCGGCCGCCGCCGTTGGTGTCGCGCGCGGGTCAATTACAATGACAAACGCGCCGTTTTCCTTCGCCTGATGAAAGTAAGGCATTAAGGTCGGCTGGCATTCAGCGATATTCGTGCCTGCAAGCACAATACAACGAGCCAACGGAATATCAGCCAGTCTGCAGGTCAGTCCGCGATCAACGCCAAACACTTTACTGCCAGCGGATGCCGCTGCCGACATGCAGAAGCGCCCGTTATAATCGATATATCGCGTACCTACAGCTACTCTTGCAAATTTACCGAGTAAATAAGCCGTTTCATTGGAGAGTGAACCTCCACCGTAAATTCCGATTGCATCGGGACCCTGTGTGGACAGTAGCGTAGAGAAACTGCTAGCTATAGTATCCAACGCCTCTTCCCACTTGACGGGAACAAGTTTGCCCTCTTTGCGTATGAGGGGCTGTACCAGCCTTTCCGCATGAGTCGCATGCTGATGCGCATTCATTCCCTTGATGCACAGCCTACCCTGCGAGGCTGCATTAGGCTTCCCTTCCGCCTTATACACTGTACGGATGATACCCGCGAGTGTCTCCGTATCCGTGTTAACGGTCATCTTACATTGCACGCTGCAAAACGGGCACTGCGTATCCATTACTGCCGATACATGTAGCCCAGCTTCAGGTTTGCCTTCTCCTGACTTACACATCAAAGTCACCTCCCCTTCGCCATTTTTCGGAATTTTATTGTCTGCACACGATAGAATATCACCACAACTGAACTCAACCCATCACATCATCCTGTCAGCATTGTGGTCCGCAGGCTACCCGCCAGTCCACTTCGAAGAGCAGCGTCAAGCACACTTTCCCGTAATGCCAGAACGCCAGTCCTTTCAATCCACTCCCACATTTTCTCCCCATACTGGGCACTATGTCGGTATATTTGCAAGCAGGCTACAGCCATCAGGACCGCTTCTGCCGGGTCTTCCTCCAATCCATGCAGCTGCCCCTGGCGAACCGGATGCTCTGCATGGCCACCGG
>NZ_WUDQ01000737.1:0-1502 GCF_009827695.1 Paenibacillus sp. OT2-17
TCGAGCTCATGAATCTTGCTGATGAATATAAGCCGGACGTGATTATTGTAGAATGTACCGGAGTGGCTAACCCGATGGAGATTGTAGATGCAGTGACAGACGCCTCCATCTATTCCTCTATGATTTTACAATCCGTTATCACGGTCATAGACGCGCATCAATTTCTGGACTTTGCCTCGGGGAACGAGAGAAGCAAGTCGCTTCGTTTGATGCAGGATCAGCTTCGGTGCGCTTCCAAACTGATTATTAACAAGACCGATTTATTGGCTGCGGGCGAGTTGCAGAAAGTACAGGCCCTCGTAAAAGAGTTAAATCCATATGCTCTGACTGTGAGCACGCAACGAAGTGACGTGGACGCGGGTATTTTTTTCTCCACTCAAGGAGAGGAGCGTATGGACGTTTCGCGGCATAAGGAATCCGCAGTTGATATTGAGAGTAAACATCCTCATTCGGAAAATCATCTGCACACGTATGATCATGATCAACGTGATCACGCCCATGGCCACGAACATGGGGAGCATTATCATTCCTACGACCATGTAGTTGTTCACACGCATTTCTTTGGACAACCTGTGCCACGCTCCGAGTTTGAACAGTTGTTCCGCAGTTTGCCAGCTGAAATTTACCGGGCCAAAGGAATTGTGCGGTTTCTGGAATCAGAGGGCCAGATGATGTTTCAATTTGCCTATCGGGAGCTGGAAATCATTCCGATCCGCCCGCAAAAGCCAGTGAACGATGTAGCGGTTGTCATGGGTGAGAATTTCTCTGCTTCCGAGATCGAGGGACAATTGAGAAAGCTGGAAGCGGCCGAAAAGCCATTGAGTAGTTCATGACTTCGAGAACGAGCAACCTTAATCCATCACAACATAATTCTCGCGCACACCTAGCGGGCAAGCCTACTTGGGGATTTACAACAATTCTGCTGCTGACTGCTGGACTGTTGCTTTCGGTCACACTCGCGGTTATGCTGGGTCCTGTAGCTGTCACACCGGGGACGATATGGCGAATTGCACTGTCCCATCTTCCCTGGCTGGACCAGTGGATACCCGTGACATGGACCAAGCCTGAGCAATATATCGTTTGGGAAATCCGCTTTCCACGCGTGCTGCTAGGTGTTGTCGTAGGAGCAGGACTTGCTGTTACAGGAGCGACTATACAGGCATTAATCCGTAATTCGTTAGCAGATCCCTATATTTTAGGAGTCTCGTCTGGGGCTTCGGTAACAGCCACGTTGGTGATTGTGTTCGGAGCTTTCGGATTTTTAGGACGACTTGCGCTGCCTTTATCTGCTTTTATAGGTTCGTTAACTGCAATGCTTATGGTGTTCGCGTTAGCCCGTGTGGCTGGGAGCATATCGACGACCCGCTTATTGCTGGCAGGGGTGGCGGTGTCTATGATGCTGTCGGCAGTGACTAGCTTTATCGTTACGATGGCCCCGAATGAAAAAGGCATTCGTGACGCGATGTATTGGATGATGGGAAGTCTGGCAGGTGCTCAATGGG
>NZ_WUDQ01000738.1:0-1493 GCF_009827695.1 Paenibacillus sp. OT2-17
AAAGCTGGGATACCTGACGTTTTCCAAGAATTTTGGTGATTAAAAATAATATAGCGACAGCCATTAATGTGCGTATAGCAACCTCGGCCCAATCCTGCATTTGCTCAACCTCATTTCATTTCGCCACAAGGACGCTACTATTCCAAGGATATCCGCGTCAAGGCACATTTAAACTCCAATTCCCCTAAATTTAAATAACCAAGCTGCCAATAAGCGATGAAATACAATATATAATTAAAATTTTCTATCGATGAATTATCATTGTCTATTGCACAAGCGATTGACGGAAAGGAGGGGGGAGGATACATTATAGATATAATTCTTATTTAATTCATCGGGATTATAAACATTAAACTCACGGAGGTATGTATATGTCGTCCAAACCTAAAGTTGTATTGTGGAGTAAAACCGGCTGTCATTTTTGTGGAGAGATCAAATCGTACCTGGAATCCCAAAATCAGCCGTATGAAAATATCCAAGTGGACGGAAATGATGCGCTGCGTGACGTGCTGGAGACCAAATATGGTATTCGTTATGTCCCTGTCGTCGAGGTAGGCGGGGATAATAAATATGAAGCACTGCTCAACCCGGATCTGGAAGAGTTGGGTAAAGTGCTGGAAAGTTACAATCAAGTAGTATAGGCCAATAGGAAAAGGATCAGTTACTCCGCTGCCTATACAAAATAAGTAGCGGAGACTGCCCTACAAACCATTAGCAGCCTAGCTGCCCTAAAAAAATGATAGCCGTAGGATAACAATTATGTTTAAGAGAGGTGGAAGAGTTATGGCTAAGAATAGACAAATTAAATTTGGTGCGATTATTCACGGTGTTGGGGGAAGCATGACGACTTGGCGTCACCCTGAAGTACCTGCGGATGCGAGTGTTAACTTTGAATTTTATAAAACGCAGGCGCAAAAGGCAGAGGAAGGAAAGTTTGACCTCGTATTTATCGCAGATGGCCTGTTCATTAACGAAAAATCTATTCCCCACTTTCTGAACCGTTTTGAACCAATTACGATTCTGTCCGCTTTGGCTGGGGTGACGAAGCATATCGGACTGGTCGGCACACTGTCGACTTCCTATAGCGAACCGTTCACGGTAGCACGCCAGTTTTCTTCCATTGATCATATTAGCGGAGGTCGTGCAGGCTGGAATGTGGTAACTTCTCCGCTGGAAGGCTCTGCCCTTAACTTTAGCAAAGGCGAGCACCCGTCGCATCCGCAGCGCTATAAAATTGCAGAGGAATATTTACAGGTTACCAAAGGACTGTGGGACTCGTGGGAAGAGGATGCGTTCGTTCGTGATAAGGAGGCCGGCGTATTCTTTGATCCTGAAAAGCTGCATACATTGAACCATAAAGGTGAGTTTTTCTCTGTGCAGGGTCCACTGAACATTGGACGATCCAAGCAGGGACAGCCGGTTATTTTTCAGGCAGGTTCCTCGGAGGATGGCAAAAACCTGGCCGCCAAGGAAGCGGATGCTGTATTTACAGG
>NZ_WUDQ01000739.1:0-1492 GCF_009827695.1 Paenibacillus sp. OT2-17
CCAGCTTACCATAAGCGATATTTTCACGAATCGTTCCATCAAAGAGGAATACATCCTGCTGTACGATACCAATCATGGATCGCAGCGATTCCAGCTTCATTTCACGGATATCCATCCCATCAATGGTAATGCTGCCTTCCTCGACATCGTAGAAGCGAGGCAACAAACTGCAAAGTGTCGTTTTACCTGCTCCTGAAGGACCCACAAGTGCTACGGTTTCACCCGCATGGATAGATAGGTCCACTTTGCGTAATACCTTATCTTTGTTCTCGTAACCAAACGTTACACCTGCAAATTGAATATCTCCGTTAAGATGGCCAACCGCCTTGGCCCCAGGCAGATCTTCTACATCCGATTCACTTTCCAGCAAATCCAGATACCGTCGGAAGCCGGCAATCCCTTTCGGATACGTTTCAATGACAGAATTAATTTGTTTAATCGGCCCCAGGAATACATTAGACAGCATCACAAATGCGATAAATTCCCCGTAGGTCATCTGTCCTTTGATAACAAACCATGTTCCACACACAAGCACAAACAATGAAACCAGCTTCATTAGTATAAAACTAATTGAGGAATTCCAGGCCATAATCCGGTACGCGATCAGCTTCGTTTTACGGAAACGTCCATTATTTTCAGCAAAACGCTCCATTTCATGAGCTTCGTTGGAGAACGCTTGAACAACACGAATCCCGCTGACGTTATTTTCAATACGAGCGTTGTAATCCGCAATATCAGAAAACATACGATGGAAAGCAGCAGACATTTTTCGGCTGAAATAAAGAGACAAGTAAATCATGAGGGGTACAATGATGAAAGTCAGTACAGCCAGCTTCCAGTTAATACCGAGCATGATACCAAAGGCTCCCCCCAGTGTCATCAATGCGATAAACAAATCTTCGGGGCCGTGGTGAGCAATTTCCCCAATATCCATCAGATCGTTGGTCATACGTGAAACGAGATGCCCTGTTTTGTTATTGTCAAAAAAGCGAAAAGATTGCTTTTGTACTCGATCAAACAGCTTTTTACGCATGTCCGATTCGATGTTGATGCCCAGCTTGTGCCCCCAATAGGTAACCACGTAATTCAGCGCAGCACTTATGACATAAATACCGAGTAGAGCTAGACAGGCATATAAAATCCATTTCCAGTTTCCGCTAGGCAGCAAATCATCGACCACCCGGTTGACTGCAAGCGGAAAAGCCAACTCCAGCAGTGCAGCCAGCAAGGCACAAGAGAAATCAATGATGAACAAAGTCCGGTAAGGACGGTAGTATTCAAAAAACCGTCTAAGCATGGTTGTGACCTCCCCTTTCTTATTTCATTTGAACTGATCACTTCGGATCAACGGAAAACATTTTAACGGCCTCATCGAGTGATTCGTCAACGGCTAGCGGTGAGTACGTAAACCACGGATCGGCTTTGATGAAATACACTTTGTGGTTTTTAACAGCCGGGAGATTTCTCCACAATGCACTTTGCTCAATTTGCT
>NZ_WUDQ01000073.1:0-14541 GCF_009827695.1 Paenibacillus sp. OT2-17
CATGGGCAGTCAAGCTGGAAAGAAATCATGCCGACTCCGTTACCTGCTTCCCAGATGAAGCAGGCGGAACAAGCTCGGAATAACGTTGCTACAGGCAAGAAAAAGCCTGAGGTCCAGCATAGCAAGTCCGCAATCCTAACCCCTCCTACAACCATCTACTTTACGAAGACAAAAATGCTCACGCAGGATGACAAGGCGTTGTCTACCTGGAGCTATCCTGTCTCCGCTAAAGAACTGCTCCTGCTGCAAAAAATAGTGATGGCAGAAGCAGAAGGCGAACCGTACGAAGGCAAAGTGGCAGTTGCCAACGTTGTCTTAAACCGGCTGCGGTCAGCCCCATTTCCCGATACAATTCAGGCAGTGATTTATCAAAAAGCGCAATTTAGTCCGGTCGCGAACGGGCGTCTTCGTCGTGTTCAGCCCAACCAGGACAGCATCCGTGCGGTTACTGCTGCTTTGAACGGCCATAAAGCCGTGCCTGATAACACCTGTTTTTTCCTGTCGCTTACGTTGGCCCAGGACCTTACGGTTCATCATTCGCGTACCAAGGTGAAAACTATCGGTCATCATACTTTCTACAAATAACAGCCCTTTCTAAACAATAGGGTTCAGCTTTGTGAACGGATTTTGTGGTACAGGTGAAGCCAGTATGCAAAAGAGTTATAATAGGTAAAGGAAAGTAACCAAAATAATGAAAGTGACAAAGGAGGCGTAGATGATATGAAAATCACATATTATGGACATTCAGTTGTACTGGTAGAGGCAGAGGGGAAACGGATTATTATTGATCCTTTTTTGACGGGAAATCCTAAGGCAACCGTAAAAGCTGAGGATATTCAGGTGGATGCCGTGTTGTTGACACACGGTCATGCTGATCATTTTGGAGATGCTGTTGAAATTGCCAAGCGCAATGATTGTCCAGTAATCGCGGTCGCGGAACTGGCTGAATATTGTTCATCCTTGGGAGCCAAAGCTCACGGTATGAATCTGGGTGGGGGTCACCACTTTGACGGTTTCCATGTGAAATTCACGCTTGCGTTCCACAGCTCATCTTTGACGGTGGACGGACAAACCATTTACATGGGAGAGCCGGCGGGGATTTTATTGACCATGGGAGGCCAAACCTTTTTCCATGCAGGGGATACCGGCCTGTTTGGCGACATGCGTCTCATTGGGGAAACTAACTCCATCGATGCTGCGGTATTGCCGATCGGAGATGGTTATACGATGGGACCGGAGGATGCATTGCTGGCAGCAAAATGGCTGCGTGCAAGCCGCGTAATACCGGTGCATTACAATACGTTCCCGGGTATTGAGCAGGACGGAGACGGCTTCTGTGATCGTCTACACAAAGAAGGCATTGAAGGGAAAGCATTGAAGCCCGGCGAAAGTCTCGAATTTTAATACGGATATCTGATTTGCGGGAATACACTTGATGGTCTATAAACTCATCAAATCTCTTTTGTCAGCCTTTTCTGTTCCTTAGAGGAATAGGAAAGGCTGTTTTTTAAAAGTGAATATTTATACATAAAAATGAGATATTTTTGCATTGATACGTTGAAGCTGTAATGTAAAAGATTTATTATCACAATCATAAAAACTTTGAATTGCTAACATGATAGGTCAATGATAAAATGATAGAACTAATTAGATTCATCAGTGGAATCGACGTATTTTTCAAGTCAAGCCATTGCATAATTATTGAAAAACATACGCATTCAGCGGACCGTACCGCCTTGAATACGTCACATGTTTTGTCCCCCATTCCTCGTAGTTGTTCTTTGAGTTACCTCTTGTTGCCACTGTCTTCTATTCGGCCGCCTGTATTTCAGGCCAGCATGACTTTATAACAGAAAGGTTGCGTTCCATGAGACAGACAGGTTTACCACCCAAACAGGGACTATATGATCCCCAATTCGAAAAAGACGCCTGCGGCATGGGCTTTGTTGCCCACATCAAGGGAAAACCATCGCACGATATTGTAAGTCAGGCTTTGACCATGCTCGTGAATATGGAGCATCGGGGCGGTCAGGGAAGTGAACCAAACTCCGGTGACGGAGCAGGGATTATGATTCAGGTCCCTCATCTGTTTTTTCAAGAGGAAGCGGAGCGATTGGGTTTCAAATTGCCAAAGGCCGGACATTATGGCGTTGGTATGCTTTTTGTATCCAATGATCCCAAAGTTCGTGAGGTACATGAGCAGAAGCTAAGAGATATCATCGTGGACGAAGGTCAAAATTGTTTGGGTTTTCGCGATGTTCCAACTTATGACGAAATGCTGGGGAAATCGGCAAAAGCAGCTAAACCGGGCGTGCGTCAGGTATTCATCGGTCGCAGTAGCGATCTGAAGGAAGAGCTGGACTTCGAACGGAAACTGTATGTCATTCGCAAACGTGCAGAGCTTGCTATTCGCTATAACCAAGAGGATGAGAACGGTGAGTCGTTCTATATTCCAAGTTTGTCATGTCGCAAGGTTGTATACAAAGGAATGCTGACAACCGAACAGGTAGGCAAATTTTATCTGGATTTGCAGGATGAGCGGGTGACATCGGCGATCGCGCTGGTCCATTCCCGTTTTAGCACGAATACGTTCCCGAGCTGGGACCGTGCGCATCCTTATCGTTTTATGATTCACAACGGTGAAATCAATACTATGCGCGGCAACGTGAACTGGATGCATGCTCGCCAGGCGCAGTTTGAAAGCGAAGCGTTTGGTGGAGATATCAAGAAGGTAAAACCAGTCATTAACCCAGATGGCTCCGATACAGCCATGTTTGATAATACGCTGGAGTTTCTGTATCTGAGCGGACGTTCCCTTCCTCATGTAGCCATGATGATGGTGCCGGAGCCTTGGAACAAGCATGAAACCATGGACCCGAAGAAGCGAGCATTTTATGAATATCACAGCACCATGATGGAACCGTGGGACGGACCTGCTGCGATGGCGTTTACAGACGGTATCCAAATCGGAGCCATTCTCGACCGCAACGGTCTGCGTCCTGCACGTTACTATGTGACCAAGGACGATCTGATCGCACTGTCTTCAGAGGCGGGTGTATTGGATATTGCTCCTGAAAATGTGCTCTATAAGGATCGTCTCCGTCCGGGTCGTATGCTGTTGGTTGATACTCAAGAAGGCCGTATCGTTTCTGACGAAGAGTTAAAGGAACGTATCGCTTCCGAGGAACCTTATCAGCAATGGCTGGATGAGCACTTGGTTGATCTGGATGAGCTGCCGGAAGCACTAGAACAGCCGGAGCCTAAACATGAAAATGTAAATCAGCTTCAGCTCGCTTTTGGATATACGTTTGAAGAACTGCGCAAAATTCTGGAGCCGATGGCACTTACAGGTGCAGAACCGATTGGCTCAATGGGGTACGACGCACCATTGGCGGTGCTGTCTGATCGTCCGCAACGTTTGTACAATTACTTTAAACAAATGTTTGCCCAAGTCACGAACCCGCCGATTGACGCCATTCGTGAAGAGATTGTAACGTCAACCGCAACTACGATTGGGCCAGAGCGCAATTTACTGCATCCAGAACCGGAAAGCTGTCGTCAGATTCGTTTGGATTCGCCGGTGTTGTCGAATGAGGAGTTTGCCAAAATTCGCCACGTACACCGTCCGGGCTTCAAATCAATGACAATTCCGATCTTCTTTGAAGCGAAGGAAGGTGCTGAGGGCTTACGCAAGGCGCTGGAAGGATTGTTTGAGGCGGCTGACCGTGTCATTGACAAAGGTCATAACATCCTGATTTTGTCCGACCGTGGAGTGGATGCGGAAAATGCGGCCATTCCGGCGTTGCTAGCTGTTTCCAGCCTGCATCACCATCTGATTAAGCAGGGTACACGTACACGTGTGAGCATTTTGCTGGAGTCCGGGGAGCCAAGGGATATTCACCATTATGCGGTGCTGCTTGGCTACGGTGTGAGCGCGGTTAATCCTTATCTGGCTTTTGAAACGCTGGATGTCATGATTCAGCAGGGCTTGCTGCGCGGCATCTCGCACGAAAAGGCAGTTAAAAATTATATTAAAGCGGCAACAAAGGGTGTCGTTAAAATATTGTCCAAAATGGGTATTTCCACGATTCAGTCGTACCGTGGAGCACAAATTTTTGAGGCTGTAGGTCTGAAACAGGATTTTGTTGACCGTTATTTCACCTGGACACCTTCCCGCATTGGCGGTATCGGTCTGGAGGAAGTGACTACGGAAGCGCTGGTTCATCATAACCGTGCTTTCACCGACAAGGACGGCAACGACAAAGTGCTGGATTCGGGCGGCGACTATCAATGGCGTAATGACGGGGAAGAGCATTTGTTTAACCCGCAAACGGTGCATTTGCTCCAGCAGTCGGTTCGCTCTGGAGACTACAAGTTATACAAGAAATACGCCAAGCTGGTGCGGGGCGAAACGGAACAGCATTTAACGATCCGCTCGATGCTTCAGTTGAAGCCTACGGGTGAGCCTGTGCCGCTGGAAGAAGTGGAATCCGCTGCATCCATTATGCGTCGCTTCAAGACAGGAGCCATGTCCTTTGGCTCGATCAGTCAGGAAGCGCATGAAGATATGGCGATTGCGATGAATCGGATCGGTGGCAAGAGCAATACGGGTGAAGGTGGGGAGAACCCTGCACGTTTCATTCCGGATGCCAATGGCGATTCTCGTCGCAGTTCGATTAAGCAGGTAGCGTCGGGCCGATTCGGTGTAACATCGAATTACTTGGTGAATGCCGACGAAATTCAGATCAAAATGGCGCAAGGCGCGAAGCCGGGCGAAGGTGGACAACTGCCAGGACGTAAGGTATACCCTTGGGTTGCTGAGGTACGTGGTTCTACGCCAGGAGTAGGTTTGATTTCACCACCGCCGCATCACGATATTTATTCTATCGAGGATTTGGCAGAGCTCATCTATGATCTCAAAAACGCCAATCCGCGTGCTGACATTAACGTGAAACTGGTGTCAGAAGTAGGCGTAGGCACGATTGCTACAGGGGTAGCAAAAGGCCGTGCTGACATTATTCTGGTCAGCGGTTACGACGGTGGTACAGGCGCTTCCCCGCAAGGCTCCATTCGCCATGCAGGTATGCCTTGGGAGCTGGGTCTGGCGGAGACGCATCAGACGCTGATGTTAAACAACCTGCGCGACCGCGTGGTACTGGAGACAGACGGCAAGATGCTGTCTGGCCGCGATTTGGTAGTAGCTGCCCTGTTGGGCGCAGAAGAATACGGCTTCTCTACAGCGCCGCTCGTGGCGTTGGGCTGTATTATGATGCGGGTATGCCAAATGGATACATGTCCAGTTGGTGTGGCTACGCAGAATCCGGAGCTGCGCAAAAATTATATGGGCGATCCTGCCCATGTGGTGAATTTTATGCGTTTCATCGCAGAAGATGTCCGTGAAATTATGGCGGAATTGGGCTTCCGTACAATTCAGGAAATGATTGGACGTACGGATTGTCTGGATACCGTGAACGCCGATTCACATTGGAAGAAGAAGGGCGTAGACCTGAGCTTGCTGTTGCATGTTCCTGAGTTGGAAGAAGGTAGTGTACGTTACCGCGTACAACGCCAAAATCACGGTCTGGAAGAAACACTCGACATGCAGCAGCTCGTACCGATGGCTGCGGAAGCGCTGGAGAACGGAACGCCTGTTGAGGGTACCTTACCTATTACAAACGTGAATCGGGCGGTAGGAACGATTCTGGGCAGCGAGGTTACCCGTAAGTATGGAGCGGCGGGTCTGCCAGAGGATACGATTCGCTTTAACTTTATTGGATCGGCAGGTCAGAGCTTCGGGGCATTTATTCCGAAAGGCATCACGCTGAGCGTGGAAGGCGATAGCAATGACTATGTCGGTAAAGGGCTATCTGGCGGTAAGGTTATAGTGAAAAAGTCTCACAAAGCGACCTTTAAGGCAGAAGAGAACATTATTATCGGAAATACAGCCTTGTATGGAGCGACCAGCGGTGAAGCTTACATTAGCGGAATCGCAGGCGAGCGCTTTGCCGTTCGGAACTCCGGCGCACGAATTGTAGTTGAGGGCGTTGGGGATCATGGTTGCGAATATATGACGGGCGGACGTGTAGCGGTATTGGGTGGAACCGGACGGAATTTTGGAGCCGGAATGTCCGGAGGTATTGCATATGTCTATGACCCTGAGGGGACGTTCCTGAGCCGTTGTAATCTGGAAATGGTGTTGCTGGAAGGTGTGGAAGAACCTGCAGAAGCAGCGGATTTGCGCGGCTTGATTCAACGCCATGTCACTTACACGGGCAGTGAAGCGGGACAACGTATTTTGGATGATTGGCAGACTGCGATTCAGCAGTTTGTACGAGTGATTCCAAAGGATTACAAGCGTATGGTTGAACAGATCCAAAAAGAAGAGGCAACTGGTTTGAGCGGAGATGAAGCTCTGTTGGCAGCATTTGAAGCCAATATGCGTGAATTGGCGCGTGCCGGGGGCTAAAATGTAGACTACCAAATTTACTAAAAAAGGACTCGCTGAATACCGCTGTTATAATCACGGTGGTACCAGCAAGTCTTTTTTAGGTTGCTAAAAATGTGATTCATTTCCTTGACAAACGTCATAAATTCTGACATTACCCCCAAAATGTTTTCCTGAAACGGTAAATATGTTATAAAAAGTACCAAATTTTTTGGAATGTAACCGTTTACGTAAGAGTTTATGTCTTGTTATTTATTTTTGGATTGGTTATGATTTTTTTAGAGTACACAAACAAACCTAATATGCCCATCGTCCCTTCAAAACACAGAATAGGGTGACAGGATGAAGTTGAGGAAGTCAGCAGAAGACAAAATGATTTTTTTATACCGTTATGTATCACTATCTCTAACGTCACTTGTTTTTCTGTTCGAATCATCTAGGTTAATCGTGTGGCAGAAGCTATTACTGATTGGTTTTCTATTTTTATCCGTTACAGCATTTACTTGGATTTACCGTAAATACAGACTTCATGATATGGTATTGAAATGCAGCATTGCACTAGAAACAGCAGGGATCATTTTGTTGTTATTCCCAACCGGAGGGATGGATAGCCCGTTCAAATGGTATGTGATTACCCCCATGCTGGTGGCTTGTGCTCATCTGTCTATGAGATACAGTTGGACACTCCTCCTTTCTTATATCGGCTTGGTGCTTACATTTTGTTATATCTTTTTTACACCAGGTCAATATTTTTTGTGGGATCTTATATTGCAGAATATCAATTTGTTTCTGGTACTGATCGTAACTACGATGGCAATGCAGGTTATCGGCGTCATGAAGGACGAACTGAAGGTGGCTAAAGAACAAGCCAATGAGACGATGGATCATATCAAGTCGATTTACCACATCATGGAGACGACCAGCCACAATGAGGCTTTAAATCTCGGCCAGGTCATCTCAGACTATACTGTCAAGCTAACAAAGCAGAGCCGTGCATTTTTCTGGCTGGATAGTCAGGAGGAGGATGCACCGGAAAGTAGCCAGACAGGCTGGACGGTAGAGGAGGAGGAGCAGCTATTTGAGGAGCTGGGGAATTATCGGGAGGAATTCAGGGAAGAGCGTGAACCATTTTTCAGACATCTGCCAGAATGGGGCGATTTCCTCATGATCACAGTACCGATGACGACCCGTTTTGTAGCGACGATTGGCCTCAAGCTGGGCCCGGATCAAAGTCTGACAGGAAGACGCTGGCTCGTGCAACAACTGATATTCTTGGCTGAGCTGAGCGCTGTGTTCTTGGAGCGCTATGAGCTGGAGCGTATTGAAAATCAGCTGATTGTGACGAATGAGCAGAACCGAATTGCAAATGAAATGCATGACAATGTTTCTCAAAGTCTTTTTGGTATTGTGTACGCAACGCATTCTCTCCGGCAAACCTGGTGTCATCAGCCAAAGGAGCAGGTGGAGGAGCAAATTGATCTAATTCAGCAATCTGCTAACCAAGCGGTTAGAGAGCTGAAAGGGGCGATTCATAGTCTAAGCTCGAAAAAAAGCGGAGGCTCAACTTGGTTAGGGACGGTGAAAAGTCATCTCCATACACTCTCCAAGCTGAACCATGTACAAATTGATTTTGACATTCATGGTGATCATTATTCACTTCCGTATTTGTACCAAAAAGCTTTGTTCCGCATCATTTCCGAAGCGGCGGGGAACGCAATCCGTCATGGATTGGCCAAGCGAATTGATGTGAAGTTAAAATTGACGCCCCAAGTGATTAGACTGTCTATTCATGACGACGGAGTAGGGTTTGAGACGGCGAGAATGGTAGCAGGAGGTGAGGCGGTCAGTGCAGGCGGGGGCCTGGGCATGATGAATATGGAATATTTAGCTCAATCGATGGGAGGCGAATTTGATATTTCAAGTCGAATCGGAGAGGGAACACAGATCCGATTGTCCATTCCGGTAAATGCTTATGAATGAGGATTTTGCAAAATCCTCGAATAAAATGCGTGAACATTCTGCAATACAAAATCTGCGGTAACAATCGGATACATAGGGATTATGCAAATCCTGAACTGTAGACAGGAGGCCGAATCATGAAAATTGTCATTGTCGATGATCATCCTTTAGTACGGAAAGGACTCGCTGCGGTTATATCCATGCAGCCCAATGTTCAGTTTGCGGGAGAGGCCCAGAATCAACAGGAAGCACTTGTGGTGATCGAGGAAACAGATCCGGATCTGGTGCTGCTGGATTTGAAACTAGCTGATGAATCGGGGCTGGATATTATCAAGATAGCGCGCGGACGTGGTTTCAGAAGCAAATTTATTTTGCTGACCTCTTCCGCAACACGTGAAGATTTTCTGAAAGCAGAGGAAGCTTCCGTGGATGGTTATGTGCTTAAGGAAGCATTGCCTGAGGAATTAATTTACGCGATTCATCTTGTCAACAAAGGACGCAAATATTATGATCCGGCTATTCTCGAAAACAAGCTGCGTGAAGATGCGGGCAATCTGTCGGACGACCTGACGCCAAAGGAAAAGGAAGTGCTGGTCGAGCTGGGACAAGGAGCCTGCAATCGTGAAATTGCATCGCGGTTATTTATCAGTGAGTTCACAGTCAAAAAGCATGTCAGTCAGATCTTGGCCAAGCTGCGGCTGGCGGATCGTACGCAGGCAGCATTGTATGCCAATGCCATTGGTCTGGCGAAGTACGAGCCAACAAACATGGTATGATGCGCTGACTCTATAAGCTGCGCTGCACTTTTAGATGCGAGTGGAAAGAAAAGCCTCAAAATCACCAAGCTTTGTGATTTTGAGGCTTTTTTCGATTTCTTTTTCCATAATCGACAAAGCATGGTACAAAAGTATACCATGCCGTATCCGAAAGTATACATTTCCCTCCCCCCATAGTGAGGGAGAAAGTGCCATTCGGTTCCATGTCGTTCACAGAGCCAATTGTTACAATAAAGTCATACTTAAATATGAAGAGAAATTGTATAGGAGGGAGGATTTTTGTGGAGAAAACCATTTTGGATTATCTAGTCCTGATCAAAAGAAGATTGTGGCTGATCGCAATTTTTGTCATTCTCTCATGTGTAACAACATACTTTGTGAGCGACAATGTTGTGAAGCCAGTCTATTCCGCTTCAAGCCAACTGCTGGTTAATCATATTTCCGCCAAGCAGGGGAGTAACAATCTGAACGACGTCAACACAAGTCTTAATTTGGTGGAAAGCTACAAGCAAATTCTCACTTCACCTAAAATTATGGACGCTGTTGTAGCGGCTCATCCCGAGTTCGGTTTGACGCAGCAGAAGTTGGCAGAGAAGCTGCAGATTAAATCCTCGGATAAAAGTCAGGTTATCGGTTTGACGTTTGAGGCAGGGAGCTATCCACAGGCCGCAGCGGTTGTAAACGCGGTAACCCAGAAATTCGTACAGACAGTTCCGGGATTGATGGAATTGAATAATGTGAAAATTTTAAATGAAGCGGACCCTCAGGCCAATCCTGACCCGATTAATGGGAACCCGCTCATGAATATTGCGATTAGTTTTCTCGTATCGCTGATGATTGCATTGGGCACGATTGTGTTCCTGGAAAGCATTAACGGCACGCTGCGCTCGGAGAAAGAAGCGGACGCGGACATCGGTATTCCGGTAATTGCATCGATTCCAGTCATTCGCAAGAAGGACGTCGATGGAGCAGCCGGAAATTCCAAAGAACGGGTAGGGGAGCGTGAATATGCTGCGATTGAATGACATGTTGATTACAGAAAGTAATCCATCATCGTATATCTCGGAATCATTTCGATCCCTCCGTACATACATCCGGCAGCAGGTGATTGGGCAAAAGGACCGTGGAACGGTTCTATTGTTGACCTCGCCGGAAAGCGGAGCGGGTAAAACTACACTGCTCGCCAACATCGGAGTTTCCTTTGCACAAGAAGGCAAGAAGGTGGCTCTGGTGGATTGCAATCTGCATAAACCAGCGCTGCACGAGATATTCGGAATGGAGAATACCGGAGGTCTATCGGCTTATTTGCGCGGTGGGGCTTCTTCCAAGTCTATCGTTAGGCATGGTGGGCTGGAGCTATCGGTTGTTCCCGGTGGAGACACCCTGTACAACGCAGCAGATCTGCTCGGTAGCGAACGTATGGCTGAGCTGCTGGAAGAGCTCAAACGTGAATATGACATCATCTTGCTTGATTCGGCTCCGGCGTTGAATTATACGGATGCTCGCTTGATTGCAGGCTTGACGGATGGTGTGATTCTCGTTGCTAGACATGGTCGTACCAAACGGGAAGATCTACGCAAAACAAAGCAACTCATGGAGCAGGCCAGTGCGACGCTGGTTGGAATTGTGATGAATCAGGTGAAGTAAGCAACACCAAAATTCGATGAAGCAAGGAGAATGAGTGCGATGACGAAAAGAGTGAAAAAGGCCATTATTCCAGCAGCAGGGTTAGGTACGCGCTTCCTCCCTGCCACAAAAGCGATGCCTAAGGAAATGCTTCCAATTATCAATAAGCCTACGATTCAATATATCGTGGAAGAAGCGATTGCTTCTGGTATTGAGGACATTATTATCGTTACGGGTAAAGGCAAACGTGCCATTGAGGATCACTTTGACAACGCATTTGAGCTAGAATCCAAACTGCTCGAGGACGGTAAGCTGAAGCTTCTGGAGGAAGTACAGCGTTCTTCAGGAGTGGAAATTCACTACATTCGCCAAAAAGAACCCAAAGGTCTTGGACATGCGGTATGGTGCGCAAGACGCTTTATCGGGGACGAGCCGTTTGGTGTGCTGCTGGGCGATGATATCGTAACAGGTCAAAAACCTTGCCTGCGCCAGCTGATGGATCAGTATGAGGAAACTCAAAATTCGGTTATCGGTGTGCAGCGGGTACCGCAGGAATTTACGAACCGGTACGGCATCATTGAACCGGATCAGCAGGACGGACGCTTGTACCGAGTGAATAATTTTATAGAAAAACCGGCTCCAGGCACAGCGCCATCCGATTTGGCTATTATGGGTCGCTACGTGTTCTCGCCGAAAATTTTCAAATATCTTGATCTTCAGGAAAAAGGAGCTGGCGGCGAAATTCAGTTGACGGATGCGATCCAAAAGCTGAATCAGAGTGAGCGTGTGTACGCCTATGATTTTGAAGGCACACGTTATGACGTGGGTGAGCGTCTTGGATATATTTTAACCACACTTGAATTTGCACTTGCCAGCGATGATTTGAAGTATCCGGTTATGGAGGCCATGAATGAATGGTTGAAAAAGACCGAGAAAGCAACCACGGCAGGTTGAGAGGGGGTACGTCAGCATGAGCATGGAAAATTTACCGGAGGACGGCGAGGCTGTCATGTCAGGTAAAGCGTTTTACATGCCATACGGAAATACACAAATTCAGGATAAAACGTCCTACCTGGTCACAAAACGCCTCCTTGATATGCTGCTGTCGTTCGTGGGCTTGATCGTCTTGCTTCCGCTTTTTGTAGTGGTAGGCGTTTTGATTAAGCTCGAAGACCCAAAGGGAAGCGTGTTTTTCAAGCAAACTCGGGTGGGCAAGAATGAGAAGTTATTCGATATGTATAAATTCCGTTCAATGGTGTCCAATGCTGAGGAACTGAAAAAGGACTTGATGGAGCTGAATGAAGTGAGCGGCGCCATGTTTAAAATTAAAAACGATCCTCGGATCACGAAAATTGGCAGTTTTCTGCGCAAGACGAGTATTGATGAGATTCCGCAGCTGTGGAACGTGTTGGTCGGCGACATGACCTTAGTCGGTCCGCGTCCGCCGTTGCCCAGCGAGGTCGAGCAATATTCCGATTATGATAAGCAACGCCTGATTGTAACACCGGGATGTACGGGTTACTGGCAGGTGAGCGCACGTAACAGTGTAGGCTTCGAAGAAATGGTGCAAATGGATTTGAAGTATATTCATGTTCGCAATACGTGGCTCGATTTGAAAATCATCATGAAAACAGGCGTTAAAATGCTGTTCTCCAAGGATGCTTACTGATGGATGCATTCAAGCGATGTCCCGCAGTGTCCGTCGTTATTTGCACCTATAACCGGGCGGACCTGCTGGAGAAAACGTTAATGTCCCTGCTGGAGCTGAAAGACCTTGCACTGGCTGAGATCATTGTGGTCGATAACCGATCCACCGATCATACAGCAGCGACGATCAAAAGGTTCACCGTCGCCTATGGTCAGAATATCCATCTCCGATATCATTATGAGCGCGAACAAGGACTGTCTGCTGCTCGTAATGCAGGCATTACGTTATCAAGAGCGGAAGTCATTGCTTTTCTCGATGATGATGCAATTCCGTGTGTTACATGGTTGCAAACGATTATGTCAGCATTCGGGAACAATCCTGAGCTGACGGCTATGGGTGGGAAAATTGACCCTATGTTTGAGACGGAACGACCGGGTTGGCTAACAGGCCCGCTTGAACTGCCTTACACGATTATTGATCTGGGCAAAGCCGTTCGTGAATATCCGTCTGGACTGAATCCATTTGGAGCGAATATGGCGATGCGCAAAACGGCTTTTGCCGCCGTTATGTTCCCGCTTCATCTAGGCAGAAAGGGAGATATCCTTCTATCAGGTGAAGAATCGTGGGTATTTGAGCAAATCCGTAAAAATGGTGGAACGATTATGTATCATCCACACATGTCTGTGGAACATTTTGTGCCGTCTTCACGGTTAACGAAAGAATGGATCATGAACCGCTACTATTGTCAGGGCATGTCTAACGCTGCTCAGGCCGTAGGTCTGCGCGGCAACGCGATGCTGATGGCGAAGATGGCAGCCAAAGTGTTATACATCACTGTGGATTCCCTGCTGGCACGTAGTGAGGGCAGGAAGCTGTTGAACCGGTGCAGGCTTGAAAGTATCCGTGGGACGCTGGATACACTGCGCAACCGGAAAAGCGAGTCAGCTGCGGGGTGAAAGATGGAACATGAGTAACTATCCTTGGACTACTAGAATAAACACCATACAGCATGTTTTTATTTTTCTACTGGGCGCTCTTGCTGTAGGAATTGCGGCTACCTATCAGCCGGTGGTCAGTATTGCGGCGGTATGTTTACTGCTCTTGCTGGCTGTTTCTATCCATCATCCGGAGCGCATCAGCTATGCTGTTTTGCTAAGTACAGCAGTCTCAGTCGATTCTCTGTATCAGGGTGGCGTGTTCGGTATTGAAATTTTGTCATTATACAAATTGGGCATTTTGGCTCTGCTGGTGCCGTGCATGCTCGTGTATGGCATACGTCTCAAGTTCAGCTATCCGGTCTGGGCATTGGTGATCATGCTGGGGATCACATTTGGATTTTCAGCATGGCTGCCTTTGTTAACGACCTCGATTGCCGTCAAGGCGTTTGTCGGTTTATCACTCCCTTTCTTTTTTTTATTGATCCAATGGAAAAAGGATGTAGCAGAAAAGCATATCCGACTGATCAGTCTGTTGCCAATTATTAGTGTGGTCATTGGGCTGGGTTTGCAGGTTCTGGGGCTGCATTCGTTTACGGATGTAGAATTTACGGGCGCAGTCAGAGTACAAGGAGCGAATATACCGCCGCATCTGGCAATGCTCTCCTTTCTCGGAATTGCCGTCTCTCTAATTGAGGTCAAGCGCAGACCCAAGCAAGCTGCTTTTTATTACACTGTGTTGGCACTGAACTTTCTGATTCTGATCGCCACCGGTACACGTGGACCGATTCTGGCATTGTTATTAATGTTTGCTGTGTATCTGTTTGATATTGCCCGTCAGTACCTCAAGGGGAAAGTCAATTATTTGCTACCGCTGGCCGGATCGTTTTTGGTTGCTCTGGGGGCGGTGGCCCTGCAATGGAACAATTTAAAAAAACGCTCCTTCGAACGGGAGACCGATACAGGCATTGACCTGTCGGGACGCTCGGAGGCATGGGAATATTTTTTGAACAGAGTACATGATTACCCTTGGTCAGGGAGAGGTCTTGGCGCGGTAACGGTCGCGAACGATGGGACATTATTCAATGGCTTTGTTGTACCGCATAACGAGTATATACGCTTTTATTTTGACACGGGATATATCGGTTGCGG
>NZ_WUDQ01000740.1:0-1482 GCF_009827695.1 Paenibacillus sp. OT2-17
ACGAGCTGAACAGGGAGGTACTACAAGGATTATACTTTCGTATTGCTACCTGCATTCGGCATCATCCGGGAGATCTAGATCAATATACAGAAGCGTGGACCTATTGGCTAGACAGGATTTGCTGAAAGGAATAGGGAACATGAGCATACAAGGGTGGAATCATATTTGCTTTTCGGTGTCTGATTTGGAGAAGTCTATACATTTCTATCAGAATATACTAGATGGAAAACTGCTCGTTAAAGGACGTAAGTTGGCTTACCTGGACTGCTTGGGAATGTGGCTGGCCCTCAATGTGGAGGAGGATATCCCAAGAAATGAAATTCATCAATCCTATACGCATATTGCATTTTCGATAGCGGAAGCTGATTTTGAGAGCATGCTTAACAAGCTGAGAACTTTTAATGTCACCATTTTGCCCGGAAGAGAGCGGAATGAACAGGACAAAAGGTCGGTCTATTTTACAGATCCAGACGGACATAAGTTTGAATTCCACACAGGACAATTGCAGGATCGCCTGCAATATTATAGAAACGATAAAAAGCATATGACTTTTTATGATTGAGTAAGTGTTATCGATATTGACGTGTAGGTATTAAGTAATAATTGGGTCGCATTTAGGAGGAATACGGAAGGATGTCACTGTCTCAGGAAAACGGTTCCAAGCAAGCACAAGCCGTTAAAACGATGACGGTTTTTGCCATCACTTGGCCGATCTTTATAGAGATGTTGTTTCACATTTTGATGGGTAGCGTGGATACGTTCATGCTAAGCCATGTTTCTGATGAGGTTGTATCGGCTGTAGGTGTATCAAGACAGTTGATTGAATTCACGATTATACTTTTCAATCTGCTTGGTCTTGGTGTAGGTGTGATCATTGCTCAGCT
Organism: Paenibacillus sp. OT2-17; assembly: GCF_009827695.1. Lineage (NCBI taxonomy): Bacteria > Bacillati > Bacillota > Bacilli > Caryophanales > Paenibacillaceae > Paenibacillus > Paenibacillus sp. OT2-17. Next base: position 885 of record NZ_WUDQ01000740.1, read on the forward strand.
ATTGGGGGCGCAAAAGCATGTGGATGCAAGCCGTGTTACGGCTTCGGCACTAACCTTTAATCTGGTGTTTGGTCTGGCGCTGAGTTTGATGTTTATTGTGAGCCGGGATTTTTTACTATCCTTTTACCATATTACCCCGACGATTAAGGAAAATGCAGAAATCTATATGATGCTGGCAGGGGGTTCGCTGTTTCTGGAAGCGCTTATGCTAACCGCAGGTCCGGTTATTCGCTCGCATGGTTTTACTAAAGATACGATGATCGTGGGCATTGGTATGAATATATTGCATATCGTGGGGAATGCGCTGCTCATTTATGGCTGGTTTGGTCTGCCGCAGATGGGAGTGGCGGGAGCAGCGATTTCAACAGTTATTAGCCGTGCTGTAGCGTGTGTCTGGATTTTTCTACTGCTGTACAAGCGTGTAAGTGCGCCGATTCGCATCCGGTATTACGTACAGCTTCAATGGAGTAAGCTGGTAGCCATCCTGAAGATTGGTATTCCTGCCGGGCTGGAATGGTTGTCTTATCAGCTTAGCCAAATGATGGTGACCCGGTTTGTCAGCTTTATGGGTACAACGGCGATCGCAACCCATTTTTAT
>NZ_WUDQ01000741.1:0-1474 GCF_009827695.1 Paenibacillus sp. OT2-17
GAGCATGCCGCAGACAAATCGAAAGCTGCTGCGCCTTTGGCTCCCAATTTGTCCTGAAGAATGCAGGCAGTTGACGGAAACGCCATATCCGGTGTAACCGTAGCTACAATAATTAAATCCAGATCCTGTGCCGTCATACCCGCGGACTCCAACGCCTTAATTGCTGCTTCATAAGCTAAATCAGATGTAGCCTGCTCTGGAGCCGCAATATGGCGCTCCTGAATCCCTGTACGGCTGACAATCCATTCATCACTTGTTTCTACGATTGCTTCCAAATCTTTATTGGTCAGAATTTTCTCAGGTACGTATTTCCCTGTTCCGATAACACCAACCGGCCGTAATTTATTCATATCGTCACTCACTTCCTGCTGATTTCCTTGGATATACTTTCTACCAATCGGTTTTGCAAGGCCGTACGAGCCTGCCTTACCGCATTTTTGACGGCAACGCCGTCAGACGAACCGTGACTTTTCAGGACGAGTCCACTCAAACCCAGCAAAGGAGCCCCGCCATGCTCTTTATAATCCAATTTACCTTTCAGACTGCGAAGCTCAGGCATAATCAAGGCTGCCGCAAGCTTGGTCTTCAAGGATTTGGTGAATTGCTCTTTTAAGAGAGAAAATATGGCTCCGGCTGTACCCTCCAGCGATTTTAGCATGATATTTCCAGCAAATCCATCGCACACCAGTACATCGCAATTCCCGGTTAACACATCTCTCGATTCAACATTACCCACAAAATTGACAGGTAACTGCTCAATAAGTGGATATGCCAACTTCGTCAGTTCATTGCCCTTCCCAGCTTCGGTCCCCACATTCAGCAGACCCACCCTTGGAGAAGTCACACCGTGAACTTTCTGACGATACAAGCTCCCCATCAGTGCATACTGGGCAAGATGCTCAGGCTTGGCATCCATATTGGCTCCCAAGTCCAGCGCCAGAATACCCTGATCATCTATCGTTGGTATCATCGGCGCGAGAGCCGGACGTTCAATGCCTTCCATTCTTCCAACCACCAGCAACCCTGTGGTCATTAGCGCGCCTGTATTACCTGCGGATATCATGGCATCCGCTTCGCCTTCTCTGACCATTCGACCAGCTACGACCATCGAGGCATCCTTTTTACGGCGCACTGCCTTTACAGGCTCGTCCTGCGCATCTATCATTTCGGATGCATGGCGAATGCTGAGGTTCGTCGGCAACGCCCTACCGTTCAGAACCGATTCAATTCGTTCCAGGTCACCAACCAGCGTAATGTCCGTATCCTTCCATTCCGCTGCCGCAGATAGCGCGCCCTCTACTGTCGCCTCAGGAGCATTATCTCCCCCCATGGCATCAATGGCGATCCGCATGCTGACTTCCTCCTTCGCTATACTCTTCCTCCGTGGAGCGATAAATGACAAAGTTGCCTTGGAACACCATTTCTTCTCCTACGTAGGCAAAGACTTCCACTTTAGCCTTCCCTTTTTGTTCTG
>NZ_WUDQ01000742.1:0-1474 GCF_009827695.1 Paenibacillus sp. OT2-17
GGACCAGGTCTCCAGATCTATATAACCTCTCTTCCGGCTTGTACGGATTTTGAACGAACTTTTCCTTTGTAAGCTCCGGTCTTCCAAGATATCCTCTGCAAACTCCGTCTCCTCCTACACAAAGCTCTCCGGCTACTCCAATGGGAACAACTTTCATGTTCTTATCCATTACATATGTTGTAAGGGTTGGTATAGGCCTTCCTATGCTGCTCACATTAGATCTAATTTCTTCCTCTTCTATCTCTTTATATGTGACATGCACTGTTGTCTCGGTTATTCCATACATATTGATGAGTCTAGTCTGCGGGTACTTCTTTCTCCATTCCTTCAACAATGCAGGCTTTAATGCTTCCCCTCCGAATATGACATATCTTATCTTAAGTTCTTTTTCTTCATATGATACTTCTTCATTGGCTATATTATAGAAGGCTGAAGGTGTCTGATTTAATACGGTCACCTTCTCATTCCTTAGAAGTCTCAGATACTCTACATTGCTGCGTGCTGTCATTTTAGGAACTACCACCAATCTGCCCCCATATAACAACGCCCCGTACATCTCCCATACGGAAAAATCGAAACTCATAGAATGAAACATAGTCCATACATCATTTTCGTTAAAATCAAACTGCATTTTACTGTTAAATAACAGCCTTACTATGTTTCTATGCTCTATCATTGCCCCTTTGGGTTTACCTGTAGAGCCTGAGGTATATATTAAGTAAGCTAGATCGGAAGGTTTATTTACCTCCGATAAGTTATATTGTTCATCTGAATATTCCTGCTCATCTTCTAAATTTATTACTGTACCTATTGATGTATATTTGTCTATAAAATGTGATTGGGTCAACAGGATCACTGCCCGGCTGTCTTCCAGCATATGACTTATTCTTTCCTCAGGATAATCTGGATCTATGGGAAGATATGCCCCTCCTGCTTTTAATACCCCTAGGATTGCTACTATCATCTCAAGTGAGCGTTCTGCCAGAATACCTACGATACTGTCCGGTTTGACTCCTTTAGCCCTTAATACATGGGCCAACCCATTTGATTTTTTATTGAGTTCACTAAATGTAAGCTTTTTACCCTCAAATACCACAGCTACATGATCAGGGTTCTTCTCTGCCTGCTCTTCAAAAAGCTGATGGATAGTCTTGTTTTTAGGATACTGTGCCTCTGTAGCGTTAAAGGTATATAGGATTTGCTGTTTTTCTTCCTGTAACAGTACATCAATTTCCCACAACCTTTTTTCAGGGCATGCCGTTATCTCTTCAAGAACGGTAATGTAATGGGTTCCAAACCTTTTTATTGTCTCCTTCTTAAACAGCCTGGTACAATATTCAAGGTTAAATGTTATACCTTCTTGACCCTCTACCACTTCAAGCATAAGGTCAAATTTTGCCTTTCTGCCTTCCAGCCAGTTGTTGTATTGTTTGAAGTTTATACCCGATGCTGCAAATTCTGTCTTGTTTGAAGT
>NZ_WUDQ01000743.1:0-1471 GCF_009827695.1 Paenibacillus sp. OT2-17
GGGTTATGCAAACGTGTTGGGGATTCCAACGCTTCAAACCGGGGTGTTCGGCGGGATAATCATCGGTATACTGGCCGCGGCCATGTACAACCGCTTTTTCAAAATTGAGCTTCCATCGTATCTGGGCTTTTTCGCGGGTAAGCGTTTCGTTCCAATTGCAACGGCGGTATCCTCACTGATTGTCGGACTTGCACTGGTTCTGATCTGGCCTCCAGTTCAACAAGGACTTAACGCAGTATCTCACTTTATGGTGTATTCCAACCCGACTTTGTCGGCGTTCCTGTTCGGTGTTATCGAACGCGCGCTGATTCCATTTGGTTTGCATCACATCTGGTATTCACCGTTCTGGTTTGAGTTTGGTGAATATGTTAACAAGGCAGGTCAAACCGTTCACGGTGACCAGCAGATCTTCTTCAGCCAGCTTCGCGACGGAGTGGCGTTGACAGCAAGTACGTTCCAAGTGGGTAAATTCCCATTCATGATGTTCGGTTTGCCGGCAGCAGCGCTTGCAATGTACCATGAAGCAAGACCAGAACACAAAAAATATGTAGCAGGTATTATGGGTTCAGCAGCATTGACTTCGTTCTTGACAGGTATTACGGAGCCACTGGAATTTTCCTTCCTGTTCGTAGCTCCACTGCTGTTTGCAGTACACTGTATATTCGCAGGTCTGTCATTTATGACCATGCAAATTTTACATGTCAAAATCGGTATGACCTTCTCAGGCGGATTTATTGACTTCCTGATTTTCGGGATTATTCCAACCCGTACGCCTTGGTGGTATGTAATTATCGTCGGTCTGATTTTGGCAGTTATTTACTACTTCGGATTCCGGTTCATCATACGGAAGTTCAACTTGAAAACACCAGGACGTGAAGAAGCTACAGAAAATGTGGATGGCGCAGCAGTCGGTAGTAGTGATGAGCTCCCGCACAACATTTTGGCAGCTTTCGGTGGTTCATCGAATATCAAGCATCTGGATGCTTGTATCACACGTCTTCGGATCGAGGTTAATGAGAAATCGAACGTTGACAAAGCTCGTCTGAAACAACTTGGCGCATCAGGTGTCCTTGAAGTCGGTAACAACGTACAGGCAATTTTCGGTACACGTTCCGACACCATTAAATCTCAAATGGCTGATATCATGGCTGGACGTACACCTGCACCAGCTCCGGCGCAACCTGCTCCACAAGAGGAGAAGGAAGCTGGAGAAGAACAACAAACCATTATTGTAGAAGATATTGTAATGCCTGTTAACGGCGAATTGGTTGATATCTCGACGGTTCCCGATCCGGTATTTGCAGAACGTATGACAGGTGACGGTTTTGCGGTCGTGCCAAATGATGGAACGATTGTGTCCCCTGTTTATGGTAAAGTATTCAATGTATTCCCAAGCAAGCATGCGATTGGTATTCAATCCGATGGCGGTAAAGAAGTGCTTGTTCATACCGGGGTGAATACTGTGAAGCTT
>NZ_WUDQ01000744.1:0-1462 GCF_009827695.1 Paenibacillus sp. OT2-17
CGCTAGCAGAGCTAAATGCCCGTACTCGCTTTGGTTGTAGTGTCGTGGCGCTTCATATGGCGAACGGTATCCTGATCGCACCGACGGCTATGGATCGGCTAAAAGCAGACGATATTATGGTCATCATCGGCTCGAATGACAATATCGGTCGCTTTGAGGATGAGGTTGTTAATGTCAATGAAGAGGGCTAAACCCTCTACACCATACGGTAGCCTGCAAACGACGCACGTGTCTCGCTAATCCAGCGTCGTGCTGTCGGACCGAGATCGGTCGTCTCCGAGTAAATGAGGGAGGTCGTTCGGCGTGTCTCCTTCAAATCGGGCAAGTATAATGCAGTGAGTCCATTATCCCGTAATAGTTCGCTGCGCAAATAGGATTTGGGTAGCAAGGCGGAAGCCTTACAGGTTGGAAGCAGGCGTACAATTGCCTCGAAGGAGTCGATTTCCATGCGGATATCCGGCATGATGCCGCTGCGCTGGAATAAGTCATCCGTCAGACTGCGATACCAGGTTCCTTTGGAGAAAATAATCATCGGCAATCCTTGTAGATCTTTCATCGAGGCCGTTCCTGTCTTGACGGTTAATTCATGTCCAATGGGAACAACAAGCTCCAAATGATCATCAAATAGCGGAATGCAACGCAGTCCGGCTTCATGAATGGCAGACCCGACAATACCGGCGTCTGCTTTTTTATCACGTACAAAGGCGACGATTTCATGGGTTTTACCGGTGAGCAGCTTCAGCTCGGTTTGAGGATGCTTGCTCATGAAAGCTTCGACGAGGGTAGGCAGCGTCGTTTGGAGTGTGGTGAGGCTTGCGCCGAGTGTAAGCATACTCTGGGCTTCATTTTTGTGCTGGGACAGCTTTTGTAAAAAGCGAAGCTGTCGTTGCCGTTGCTCTAGTGCGAATGTATAAACAAATCGGCCAGTGGACGTAATTTCGAGCCGTTTGCCCCGACGATCAAAGAGATTCACACCCAGCTGTTCCTCCAGCTTGGCAATTTTGCGAGACAGGGCAGGTTGGGACAGATTCAGCAGTTTGGAGGCTTTATTCAGGCTGGACTGCTCGACAATGACGGCAAAAGCGTTCAAATCCTCAAACAAATCATCCACTTCCTCTCTATATGCAAAAAAGACATAATAATTAATACGTATATTGCAATTCCATTATAAGCCGAAAAGGAGTAACATGAAAGCGACACAAGATGTTCACACTTTTGTTTTTCCTTATAAGGGACACCTTGTTGGACATTTCCTGTCGGGAACTGTCATTTTATATGTTATATTACTATTGAAAACGCTATTATTGAGAGAAGGGAGCATGACCTAGATGAGAGGATTTTATTCCAGAAAGCTGCATTCGCTTCTTGGCGTCATTCCGTTGGCTCTATTTTTTGTTGAGCATTTGGTGACGAACTTCACAGCGGTGGAGGGCGGCAAGGAAGGATTTAATCGCAGCGTGGC
>NZ_WUDQ01000745.1:0-1459 GCF_009827695.1 Paenibacillus sp. OT2-17
GTCCATAAATAACCTTCCAATCTGCATTGATTTCCATGGACTCCAGCAACTTAGACAAACCTGGAGACAGCGTTCTACGCACTTGCTCCGCCCACCCGGCTGATAAATCGGTCTTCTTGTAAGCCTTGCGGCAAATAAAGGTGTGTAAGCTGCTGAGCAGCTCAAACACCGGTCCATATGCTACATGTACATCGTAAGGAGCATTCACGTCGTGACTCATCGCTTTCTGTCCTCTTTTCTTTCATGTCTGATGTCCATTATACATACTATCGTACACCCGTTCATTCTTAGTGATCCATTCATACGAGAATTTAGCAAAACACAGATACAAATATGAAGGAAACAAGCATCATAATCAAGACGAAAAAAAAGCCTGATCTCATCAGACTCTAACTGTTCAGCTATGAATTAAAAAAGGTTGTCTCCCACAAATATCGCAGGAGACAACCTTTGGACAAATAATATGATGCTTAAAGTTTGTTAGCTGCTACTTTCCACTCTAATATTCCTGTGGATGCTGAACCTTTGGATACCATTTCAATTCTTAATTTCGTTGTTTTTACAGGCGTAAAAGTGGTCGTATTATACTGGTCTGCCGAAGTACCCAATCCATTAGCCTGCTTGACATTGGACCAGCTACGACCATTCCAATACTTAATCTTGTAAGATTTAGGAACATCAACGCCAGCGCCATCTTTGAACCAATAGACATCCGTTTGGGATATCGTATATTCTTGATCAAAATCATATTGGACCCATTGTGTACCCGTCTCAGGCCAGTTACCATACACAGCATGACTTCTATCGTTGGAATTGGCAGGTTCAAATCCATCGTTTAGCGCGCTTACATTTTCCCAAGATGAAGTATAAGAGCTGCTAGCCGTTGCCGCAGGTGCTATGTTCACGATTTCATCAGGATCTGTTTCAATTGGGCCCTCGTCGTCTTTAGTCGTGATTGGGAAACGAGCCGTATCCTTCTTGATTTGACTCCAGGTATAACGCAGCATCCAAACATCCCAGTCGGTGATATGATCGGAATTGCCGGCCCACATAATGGTGTTCGTTGGGAATCCACCTGGTGGACGCTCATGTTCTTCATAAAAATCGTTTAACCCAAATCCGTGACCAATTTCATGTTCAGTAATCTCAATCTCATCCGAGTTTACCGTACTCAGAACGTATTCATCATTCATACGCTGTCCCCAGTCGCCGCCGGCTCCCCCGCCAAAATTTTCTGTGGCCCAGAGATACATATCAAAGCGTTTATCCAATCCACCCGGATACGAATAGTTCGGGTCCGAAAAATGCTCAAACCGGGATATTTCATTAGGCGCAACTGGAAGCGCAGCAGGAATTTCCGGTTTTTCAGAAGCTAGTGTATCTGTAATGGTATCCGTATAAATGACCTCGTCAGGCTGCTTGTTCAGGAGCAGTGAAGGATCGGCAACAGCCCAGCCTA
>NZ_WUDQ01000746.1:0-1459 GCF_009827695.1 Paenibacillus sp. OT2-17
GGTCGATGGTGGGCTCAAAAGTAAGCTTGTTGCCAATCGGCGGAGAAAAGTCTCCCGAACAGATCCTGAACACGATTAATGAAGACAAGGTGAGCACCCTTCATTTTGTACCCGCGATGCTGCATATTTTTCTGGAATATCTGGAGCAGCAACCAAGGGAAACGGTGCAAGCACAATTGAAAACGTTAAAACATGTATTTGCCAGCGGTGAAGCATTGCCTCCTCAGCAGGTGGCGCGTTTCTATCGAATTATGTCAGGGATTGGAAGCGCAAAACTAATTAACTTGTATGGTCCAACAGAAGCTACTGTAGACGTTTCATTCTTTGAATGCGAGCCTGTGGAAGAGCACTCGGTGATCCCGATCGGTAAACCGATTGATAATATTCAATTGTATGTTGTACAGGAAGGTACGGAGCGATTGCAGCCGATTGGAGTGGTGGGAGAACTTTGTATCAGTGGTATAGGAGTAGCCCGTGGCTATCTTAATAGACCGGAATTGACCAAGGAGAAGTTCGCTGCCAATCCGTTTAACAGCGGAGCGGAGGATTATGAGCGGATGTACCGCACAGGAGATTTGGCGCGTTGGATGCCTGATGGCAACATTGAGTATCTGGGTCGGATCGATCAACAGGTAAAAGTGAGAGGATATCGTATTGAACTGGGCGAGATCGAAGCGCAGTTGCTGTCTATAGACGGAATCCAATCAGCAGTAGTCGTAGCGCGGGAGAACAAAGACGGCTACAAGGATTTGTGTGCATACTTTGTGGCTTCTGAGCCATTGAGTCCGCTGGACGTGCAGAATGCGCTCAAGCAAAAGCTGCCGTTTTATATGATTCCAGCATATGTGATGCCAATGCAGCAGCTTCCTCTTACATCCAATGGAAAAACGGACCGAAAAGCGTTACCTGAGCCGGACCGACATGACTCTTTGCAAACGGATTATGTTGCTCCGAGAAATGATGTGGAAAAGGCGTTGGTTATGGTATGGCAAGACGTTTTGGGAAGTGATCATATAGGCGTTCGAGATCATTTTTTTCTGCTTGGCGGCGATTCTATTAAGGCTGTTCAGGTGGCCTCACGCCTGCGTCAGCATGGTTATTCCCTTGGCATTTCTCTTTTGATGGAGCACCCGTTCATTGAGGATCTCAGCAAGCTTGTGACAACTTTGTTCCGCTACACAGACCAGAATTCGATACATGGAGAGATTCCAATAACATCGATTCAGCGGCAGTTGAATGAACTGGGTACATTTTACACCTTGCGGACGGCGACATCCATGCTATTTACAGCTAACCCGGACTTCGATGAGGATCTATTGCGGTCTGTGCTGCAAACATTAACTACTCATCACGAGGTATTGCGGCTTGGTCTGGCGTCGATCGACGAACCGTCTACCCTTATATACCGAGATGAAAATGAAGAAATGTTCACACTTGATGTGTTCTTTCTTGCAGATGA
>NZ_WUDQ01000747.1:0-1459 GCF_009827695.1 Paenibacillus sp. OT2-17
CTTTCATCTAACGTCACTCCTCTCGTTAAGCCCGATTATTTCTTCCAACGTTTGCACAGACGCGGCTCAATTCATGCGAGTCCCTTCTCATTCAAAGCACTTAAATTCAACTAAGAAGAACGGATGATTTTCCAATCAAATGCCTATAATAAAGCTTAATGAAAAATCCATAAAGATAATGGTGATTACATGTGGAAATCTTCCGAAATAAATACCTATCCGTTAACCCTTGATGTTTTAAAAACGATGCTTGCCGGCATATCAGAAGCCAGTATCATTGAACGTTGCCCACCTTCCGGAAATCCGATTTGGATTATATATCTGGATACGCTGGTCGATGAGGCACGCATCAATGAATCCATCCTGAAGCCATTGCTTACTATAAATGACAGACCGGTTCCGGAGCGTATTCTAAACTGTAAATTCACAGAAATTCATACACTTAAAGATGCAGAACAGCAACTGATGCGGGCAGCGGTGATCGTACATGAGCCTGCGTTAAATCAATGGTGGACCACTCTTCTTCCGATTACACTGGGTCGTCCTGTAGGAAAATCAGAAACGGAAACCATTATTTACGGGCCGCAGGATAGTTTTACGGAGCAGATTGATCAGAATATAACTTTGATTCGCCGGCGGCTTCCTTTAAGTACATTGAAGTCGGAACAGTTCACAGCCGGTTCGCTTAGTTCTACTTCAGTCTCTCTGCTATACATTGAGGGTTTAACCAATACTAACCTTATCTCTAACACTAAAGAGAAGTTAGTTGCCTTGAACTATGATATATTTCTTGATTCTGGCCAAATCGGAGTTTTTATCGAAGATCACAGCAACAGCCTCTTTCCGCAGCTGCAGCAAACGGATCGACCCGATCAATGCGCTTATTCGCTGGCCATGGGCAAGGTCGTGATCCTGGTAGACAATTCTCCATTTGCTCTGATCGGACCTATAACATTTTTTCATCTTTTCCAATCGCCCGAAGACTATATCCACCGCTGGATAGTCGCTAGTTTTTTGCGTTTACTCCGGTTCTTCAGCTTTTTTCTGTCGCTGATACTAATTCCGGTATATGTTGCCTTAACGGCCCACCACTACCAGATGATCCCCCTGCCTCTCCTCTTTGTCCTGATTGAATCCCGAAGCAAGCTTCCATTCACCCCATTTTGGGAGGGTTTGATCATGCTCGTAATATTGGAAATTATTAAAGAGGCAAGTTTAAGGATGCCGAACAAAACGAGCCAAACTTTAGGTGTCGTAGGCGGTATCGTTATTGGACAGGCAACGGTTGAAGCCGGTTTTGCCAGCAAAGTGCTGATCGTTCTTCTAGGTGTATCGGGGATCGCCTCTTTTCTGTCGCCGAATTACCAGATATCCAAAGCAAACACGGTCATCCAACTGACTCTTCTCTGTTTAGCCGCTTATTTTGGCATCTTCGGAATCATATTAGGTTTAATCGCTC
>NZ_WUDQ01000748.1:0-1449 GCF_009827695.1 Paenibacillus sp. OT2-17
ACATATAGCTGCACAGGGGGGAAATAAGACTTAATGCCAAAAATGTACCACTGACCAAATAGACCGCTCGGTATAGCTCCTGTACATCGCCATTAACCGCAAAATTCAGCAAATAATGCACCACGAAAGAAAGTAAAATCGTGATGCTGGCATTGGTCAGACTATTGCCAACCAGCCCGGTAAAATACCATTTTCGATGCGGCTTCATCAGGGACATCAACTGCTTAAATTCATAAAACCCCTGCTTGAAGGTCACGACGCTCACTCCTTTCCTCAGGCAACGAATTACCGTTTTCCGCCGTATGCTGTTCTTCTTCAAAATTTTTCAAATACAGCTTTCGGTACACACCATCACGACCTAGTAACTCCTCATGAGAACCCGATTCCACAATGCTCCCCTGATCGAGTACAATAATACGGTTCGCCTGACGTACGGTTGACAGTCGATGAGCAATGACCAGTACCGTCCGGTTTTGCATTACCGCATTCATCGCATTCTGCACCTGAGCCTCCGACTGACTATCGAGTGCTGAAGTCGGCTCGTCCAATAGAAGCAGCGGAGCATTTTTCAGTAATGCTCTTGCTATAGAAATACGCTGTTTTTGACCGCCAGACAATCCGCCTCCCCGCTCGCTTAACAGGGTTTCATAGCCCTCGGGAAGTTGAACAATAAAATCATGCGCATGTGCCGCTTTCGCCGCCTCGACAATTTCTTCCCGAGTCGCCTCCAGACGTCCATATCCGATATTTTCTGCAATGGTGGCCGGAAAAAGCGACGACTCCTGAGATACCATCGAAATATGACTGCGCAGGCTTGTTAAATTCCAATCTGTCAAACTCTTTCCAAATAGTTGAATGGTTCCGGCATGCTCTCCAGGTTCATTAAATCCGCAAAGCAGCTTGAAAATCGTGCTTTTACCGCCACCGCTGGCACCGACAATCGCCACCATATCCCCTTGCCCTGCCTGGAAGCTGATATCCTTCAGCACTGTGTTCCCTTCATCGTAGCCAAAGGTCAAATGCTCAAAACTGACTACAGCAACACTATCAACGTCATCATCGCTTTCTGCTCCGCCTTCACTCATTCGGTTGGCTTCCCCATCTGCATCGTCTTTCAAATGAGGTGCCCTATTCTCTCGCCTCTGATCTACCAAGGTCATTTCGCCGTTCTGACGTTCATTCTGCCAATCCAGCACCTCAAACAAATGCTTTGCGGCTCCACCCGCTTCCTTCATTTGCGAAATGATTGTCGGCAGCATGGCAATCGGCTGTAATATGAACGAAATCAGGTATAAAAAAAGTACAATGCCTCCAGCATTCAGCTCTCCTTGTTGTATCAGGTATCCTCCGTATACAATGACCAAAATAATTGGTGTTGCCAGCATCATCACACCTACTGGAGTAATGGCTGCATAGCGCTTTTCTAGCCTTAAGCCGCGCATGACGACC
>NZ_WUDQ01000749.1:0-1439 GCF_009827695.1 Paenibacillus sp. OT2-17
TGCGGATACCTTTAAATGGTACGCGCTCTTCCTCAGCACGTGGATCTGCTGCTGGTGCGGATGGTGCTGCAGCTTTCGCTTCTTTCTTAGCAGGCTCTTGTGCTTTTGCAGCTTCTTTCGCTACTGGTGCAGCCGCTTGACCTCCACCATTTTTGAAAGCTTCTACATCTTCTTTGGTGATTTTACCATTTTTGCCGGAGCCACTCACTTGAGCGATGTTTACACCTTGCTCACGAGCAAATTTGCGGACGCTAGGTGTAGCCAATACGTCTTTGTTAGAAGCAGCAGGTGTTGCAGCTGGTTTTGTGTTAGCTCCGCCTTTTGCAGCATCCTCTTCTTGTTTCACAGCAGCTGGTGCATCTTCTTGTTCAGGAAGTTCGCCCTCTGCAGCGATTACAGCCACAACTTGACCTACATTAAAGATGTCGCCGTCTTTGGCAAATACTTCTTGAACCGTACCATTGACTGGACACGGAACTTCAACTACTGCCTTATCGTTCTGTACTTCCATGATGATATCTTCATCTGTTACTTTGTCGCCGGGCTTGATGTGAATCTTGATGATTTCGCCTTCGTGAAGACCTTCACCTAGCTCCGGGAATTTATATTCAAATCTAGCTGTACCTGCAGCTCCGCCTTGTGCAGCAGCACTTGGTTCAGGGCTAGCAGCTGGTGCTTCTGGTGCATCTTCTTGTTCAGGAAGTTCACCTTCTGCATCAATTACAGCTACGACTTGACCTACGTTAAAGATGTCGCCGTCTTTGGCAAATACTTCTTGTACTGTACCATTAACCGGACAAGGAACTTCAACTACAGCCTTATCGTTTTGTACTTCCATGATGATATCTTCATCTGTTACTTTGTCGCCGGGCTTGATGTGAATCTTGATGATTTCGCCTTCGTGAAGACCTTCACCTAGCTCCGGGAATTTATATTCAAATTTAGCCACGTTTAAAACCTCCCAAATTTACGGTGTGCTTTAATTAAAATTCCAATACTTTATTAACCGCATCAATGATACGTGTTGGCGTTGGCAACCAAGTATCTTCAATTTGAGCAAAAGGATAAACGGTATCTGGACCTGCTACACGCAGAACGGGTGCTTCCAGATGCAGGATTGCTTTTTCGTTAATTTGTGCAATAACTTCAGCAGCTACACCGGAGCTCTTTTGCGCTTCTTGAACAACGATGGCACGATTGGTTTTTTGAATAGAAGCAACAACGGTATCAATGTCAATCGGGCTAATGGTACGCAAATCAATGATTTCTACTTTGATACCTTTTGTTTTTTCCAGCTCATCAGCAGCTTTAATCGAAGTGTGTACCATCATACCGTAAGTAATGATCGTCACATCGGAACCTTCACGAACTACATTAGCTTTGCCCAGTTCAACTGTGTAATCATTCTCAGGAACTTCAGCGCGGAATGCATGATACAG
>NZ_WUDQ01000074.1:0-14426 GCF_009827695.1 Paenibacillus sp. OT2-17
CAACGATCCCGTCTTGAGCTTTAATAAGGCTTCCATTTGTTGCATTTCTGGTTCCGACAGCGTCAGCTTACGCGCCTTGGCCACAGCGAACTCACGGATACTCATACTTTTGTCAGACAAACTGGAAAAAATAAAATCACGCTGTACCGTATCCTCAGGGTTTTGCACAAAATGGTTCAACAGTTCGCCACGCAGATTAGGGCTAATCTGTTCCTTTAAGGCTATGATTTCCCCAATCCAGGAAGCGTCCATATCATAACCAGCGAGATACAGCATTTTTTGAATAGGTGCATCTGAGCGGTGATACAGATTAACAAAATCCAGCACCTTGGAAGGCTCGGTGGACTCACCCTTTTTCATATGTACAAACAGGTTATGAAGTCGTTCAAAATCTTTACGCCGCTCCTCTTTGCTCTCCAGCAAAGGAGTGCGCACCACTTTAACAATCCGATCCGCGACCGTCCCGCCTTCTATCCATTCATAAAAATAATTGCTTGTATAGTTCGTCAATATCCAATATTGAAGCTCCGGGTCCGTTTCATCCAAATATTCTCTCGCGATTCCGAGGCGCACATCCTTGTTTTCACTGTTAGACAGTACATAAAGCGCTACGATCTTCTGGTAAGGTGCTCCCTGCTCCATGAGTTTCTGAACCTGTCCATACAAATCACGTTCCTCATGTACTGCGGTAGCCCACAAACTCATATATACTTCATTAGCATTTGAGCTGGTCAGCCATTCTTGGCGCAGTTCACTACGAGTCAATGCTTCATATGCCTGCTCGATCAGTTGACGAACGACCCGCTGGTTGGCGGACTCCAGCCCCATGCCTGTCCATACTGCAAGCGCCCGCACTACCGAGCTGTAACGAATGAAGCCTTGGTCGATGATCACCTTTAACAGATATATTAGAGCCTCCGGGGTTCCTTCATCCATTTGTTCCACGATACTTTGGCGCAATCCCTCCTGGAGCTTGGCGGCTGCCAAGAGCTCGCCGATCATGCGATAATTCTCCTCCTGATGACTCAGGAGCATGCCTTTAATCATATTGCGCGTAAGTAACGCAGCCTGATTATCCCCATAAATAATAGCTTTTAACGCCTCAAGCACCTGCGAATTACCGTTATCCAGCTCATAAGCAATCCAGTCACCAATCGTTTCCTGAATCCGGTAATCCCTGCCTGGTTCATAATCCTTTTTTGTTAAATAATCCATTACAGAGAACCCGATACAGTCCATTCGGATCAACTGCACCATTCTTTTATAAATCCGGGAAGTATGGGCCGTAATATCCGAAGTGCGAAACGGTTTTCGCGCATACCCTGTGCTGTATGGATATTCAGTCACATGCTCTGTTAGATGGGCGAATACATCGCCCGCTGTTTGTCCAATTAGAGCACGTAATACCTCTGTCAGTGGCTTAAACAGCGGTTCTCCGCTTTCTGTCGCCCGTTCTTTTAATATTCGCTGACATTCGTTAAATGGCTCCTCGTTCTCCTGTATGTAATGAAGCTTACCCAGTTCCACAACATACTGAGCCAACTCCTGTTGTTGTCCATCCAGTTGCGCCGCGCGCTCCTTCAGTGTGGTGAAATATTCTTGCTCATTGTTCTCTTGATGCATATTTCGTTTCCCCCTCTACCATAGGCCTCCAGCCAGCATTGTGAAGCGTATAAATACAATCTCATTCCCATCCTTCAGTGACAAAGGAGCATCCAGTTCAATAATTTCCTCGTCACATACAAAAACTCTGTATAAACCATCTTCAAAAGCCTGCATCGCCGTGTTCACAGCATCCTTAATATCCGGGACACCGTCATTATATATGGAACCGAATCCTACTTTGCCTATCTCGCCTTGTGCCTGAACTTCCTCTCCCGTGAGGAACGGAATCAGCGCGACACTCTCCTGCTTTTCCCGTAGCTTTTGAACATTCAGAGCAACGGTTGCAGTAATCAAATCTCGCAATGTTTCTGGAGCAGGACTCAGTTCTAATTCCTGTCGTGCGAGTGCGGGCTTGCGCTTTCCCAAACTTTTTACAGTTACAAACAGCTTCATGTCGTTCCCCTTCCTTTTTATTCACGCTTTTGGCCCGTTGTCAGCTGAATTTTTTGACCCGTTTAAAAACACCGTTAACGAAATCGAAAACGAATGTTTGTTCGTATATTTATTTTAATATGTTCCTTATCATTACTCCATCGCCCTTTATGACCAAAATTTGCAGCGGTGTAACACCCTAAAATCTTAAAAAATAAGACTTTATACCCTGTTTTCGATCATTCCTTTCCATATTAAGGATGAAAAAAAGACCTGCACAAGGGAGACCATCTGCTCTTCACAGACTTCCTTCCATTATACAGGTCGTATTTCATCATAAAACGATGTTTCAACATACTTATTTCAGGATTTTGCAAAATTCGATTCCAGTCGCTCCAACGTGCAAGATATAAACGAACTAAACCATTTCGATCTATATCCTATTCATTGGAAGTCGCTTATTGGATTTTTGCAAAATCCTCATTTATTTAAAATGCTGGAACAACGCTGTCCTTGTAATTATCCTCAAAAAATTTACGTACTTCCGGTCCAGTCATTCGCTTTGCCAGCTTTTGAATAGCATCGGAATCTGCATTATCCTTACGCGCTACCAGATTAATGGCAAAGTGCGTATCGTCTTTTTCGGTAATCAGCGCGTCCTTCTTCGGTGTCAGACCGAGCGGCTTGGCATATGCGGGATACATGGCAGCCATGTCCACATCATCCAGTGACCGCGCCAGCATCAACAAATCCACTTCTTTAAACACGAATTTTTTCTTATTCTCAATAATATCAGCCTGTGTAGCATTATAGCCTACGCCTTCTTTAAGCTTGATCAAACCGTTTTGCTCCATCATTACTAAAGAGCGTCCGGTATTGGCCGGGTCATTGGCAATAGCAATGGTCGCACCTTCGGGCAGGTCTTTAATGTTCTTGTATTTTTTGGAGTACGCGCCATAAATGGCATTGTAAATTGGTTTTACCGCTACCAAATTGGACTTGTTGCTTTCATTATATTGTTGCATAAAAGGAGCATGCTGAAAGAAGTTAGCATCCACTTCATGGCTTGCCAATGCGTTATTCGGTTGGATATTATCTGAAAGCACGACGATTTCCAGATTGACTCCGTCCTGTTTAAGCAGCGGCTTCACGATATCCAGCACATCTGTCATCGGTGGGATTAGCGTTGCTACTTTCAAGGTCACTTCTTTTTGGGAAGTTGCTTCTTTAGACTGTGTTTCTGGAGCAGCCTGCTTTTGACCACCGCATCCGGCAACCAGTAGCATAACGACAGCAAATAGTGTGAGTAGTTTCAAGTTCGTTTTCATGTTGTTTTTCCGACTCATTTGATGAGGAACCTCCAAGTAAATTGTAATTGGGAAGATAAAAAATGAGTTACAGTACAGCCGCTTCACGTGCAGATTGTTCTTCTGATCGCTGTTGAAATGGGATTCTCTCTGATTTGTAACACAATTTATAGGTTAGAATCCCATTTCAAAGGCGAACGCTGGCGCTTCTCCAGACAATTCTGCCCGCTCCGCTTTTGAGGTACTGTAAAGTCATTTTTATTTCCCATAGTGAGTGGTGCAATTGTTAATGAAGAGATTCATTAACCTCTTACCGCTTGTCGATCCGGCGGGATATGGTGCTTCCGGTGAACTGGATCGTTTGTACGAAAATAATCATGACGACGATGGTGAACGCCATCAAGCCTGTTTCAAAACGCTGGTAACCGTAGCGGATGGCAAAATCGCCTACCCCGCCGCCGCCCACAATGCCCATCACCGTGGAGTAGGAGATGAAGCTAATGGTGGACGTGGTCAAACCCAGTACAAGCCCGGAACGAGCTTCCACGTACAGAAATTTAAAAATAAGCTGGAGGGTGGATGCCCCCATAGAAGTAGCGGCTTCAATTACACCCTTGGGCACCTCAAGCAATGATTGCTCCACCAGCCTCGAATAATAGGCGATGGCCACCACTGACAAGGGAACCGTTGCAGCCATCGTGCCCAGCGCCGTCCCTACGACCAGACGTGTAAATGGAATCATAAACACGACGAGCAGCAAAAACGGGAACGAGCGGATGACATTGACCACACTGTTCAATAAGGTGAACAGCAGTCGATTTTCATATTTTTGCCCTTTGCCGCACAAATACAAAATCGTTCCTGCCGGAAGCCCTAACAGTACAGCTGCTGCGATAGAAATCCCCACCATGATAAACGTCTCCCCGATGGCTTTCCATATCTCAGACTGGTATTGCGCAATGATGCTCAGCATTTCATTCATCAGCTTCACCTGCTTCCGCTGTTGAACCTACCGCAGCGTCAACTACACGTTGCGTTGAAAGCAGCTGCCCATCCCGCATTTCTGATACACGGGTACAAATATTGCGTACCACGTCCATATCGTGCGTTACGATTACAATGGTAACTCCCAGTTCCCGGTTGATCTCCCGTAACACGCCCAGAATATCCGCGGTCGTCTGCGGATCAAGCGCCGAGGTCGGCTCATCACACAGCAGCACCGCAGGTCGATTCGCCAGCGCTCTGGCTATCGCCACACGTTGCTTTTGGCCTCCGCTCAGTTGTGCCGGATACTGTTCTGCTTTATCAGCTAAACCGACGAATTGCAGGCATTCGCTCACACGTTCCGCTCTCTCTTTTTTCGCGACACCTGCCAGTTCCAACGGCATTGCCACATTTCCACTGACCGTCCGATTGTGAACAAGATGATAATGCTGAAAAATCATCCCTATCGATCGCCGCGCTTCACGGAGACGTTTTTCCGGCATGCGAGTCAGATCTTCCCCGTTCACAACCACGTTTCCCTCATCCGGCCTTTCCAATACATTCATCAACCGGAGCAACGTAGACTTACCGGCACCGCTGGCACCTATGATACCGTGAATTTCCCCCTCCTCCACTTGAAGGGACACGGATTGAACCGCATGAAATTGGCCGCTTGAGGTGGTATAATACTTGCTTACCTGATGCAGCGTAATCATGAAACCTGGCCTCCTGATGATCCATTTCTCAGGGAAAATGTAATAAGCCCGCCAGCCCAGGCGGGTCTGTACGAGCCGTCAATTCCCATTGCATTAATATACCACAGAGCAGAAAACGGGCAAAGCCTTTTGACAACAATTAACGTACATCCCACACCCCCACGTAAGGAAAGCAGATACCGAGTCCCCAAGCCAGCGTAAGCATGATGACAAAATAGAATATGAACACAATATCTACAGCCGAATAGCCAATCGCATAATAATACGTGCGTTTGGTTTCATTAGTAAAACCCTTGGCTTCCATGGCAATAGCAATTCGCTGTGCACGCCGGATACTTTGAGCGAGCAGCGGAATTGCATACCTGCGAAGCGTGGCATACATATTCCATTTGGACACATGCTGATGTAAACCTCGAATACGATGGGCTTGTCTCAATGCCTGGAATTCCTCCACCATCATGGGCATCAACCGCATGGCTGCCAAAAAGCTATACGCATACTTCGGAGAGAGCCTCCATTGCTGCATCAGTGAATAAAAAAGGTCCACTGGACGAGTCGTTAAACCAAACAGCAACCCTACCGCCGCCATACTCAGCGCACGAAAGCCCAGATGTATACCCCGATAAAAGCTTTCCTGCGTAATATGGATCAGGCCCCATGTCCACCAGGTCGTCACCCCTTTGCCGAACATCATCATGCCCGTTGAGGTTGAAATAAACACCAATATAAAGGGAGATCCATACAGCAGCAGCCGCTTCCATGGATGGCCTGACCAGACAAGCAGCAGCAGCATAGCACACGCAACATTAAACATGACATTCGGATCATGAATGACTATAACGACCACAAACAGTATGGAAAACATAACGAGCTTTAGGCCCGGATTCACACGATGCAGCCATGTTTTATGATGGGGAAAGGACAGGTTCATACTGTAGTTCCCCTTTCTGAATCCGCCATATATCGGTACAATATCGATGGACAATTTCTGGGTCATGCGTGACCATCACAATGGCCGTGCCTGCCGCTCTCAGCTGCTCCAACATATCCAGCATGACAAAGGTATTACGCGCATCCTGCCCAAAAGTCGGTTCATCCAGCAGCAGCACTTCCGGCTCACGGATCATAGCCGTAGCAATACTCAACCGCCTTTTTTGGCCCAATGAAAGCTGATACGGATGACGCTCGTCCAGCCGCTCCAGTCCGAATTGTACGAGCATCCGATCGACCCGTTCCCGGCACTGTTCAACGGTGAACAAGCTCTTGGGTAACGAATACTCTAGTTCCTTTCGTACGGTGTGTGCTACGAATTGCAGCTCGGGATTTTGAAACGCGAACCCGATACGCTCTGCCAATTGTTCCGTACTGCCTGCCTCAATTCCGCGCACGCTATAACGTCCCTGTGTGCGAAGTAAGCGCATCATGGAGAGCAGCAGTGAGCTTTTGCCAGCCCCGTTTTCACCGACCACGCCAATCCAGTCGCCAGGCTTCACCTGCGCATGCTCCACATAAATCACTGAACTTAAACCGCGGAGGCCACTAAAATGTTCCAGCTCCAGCAAATCAATCCCTGTACCATTCTGCTGTGTCACTGATTCACTCCAACGCGGCGAAGACGATTCACTCCATACTCCCGGGTACCACACGCCATACTCGGACAATGCCTGCCGCTGCCCATGAAATACTTCTTCCGCCCTTCCATCCGCAATGATCTCCCCTTGAGCAGAAAGCACCACAATCCGGTCCACATCATGGACAATTTCATTAATTTTATGCTCCACGATCACCAGTGTCTGGTCTACCGAAATGTTTCGAATGGTATCCCACACCTGTGTAGTGCCTTCCTCGTCCAACAAAGCCGTGGGCTCATCCAGAAAAAGCACTTCTGGCTCCATAGCCAGCACAGACGCAATCGCCAGCCGCTGTTTCATTCCCTGTGACATGCTGCCAATGGGCATGTGTATATCATCCGTTGATAGACCAACCTGTATCAGCAGCTCGCGAATACGGGATCGCATCTGCTCACGAGGAACCTGATTATTTTCCAACACAAAAGCCAGTTCCTCGTCTGCATATGACATACAAAACTGCGTATCAGGATCTTGAAATACAATACCTGAGACACTTGGGATTACAGCAGCATCGCATTTCATAGGCACTTCTATCGTGCGTGGAATCAGACCGCTTAACACTTGGAGCAGCGTTGATTTACCGCATCCACTCGGTCCCAGCAACAGCAGCTTTTCCCCCTTGCGGACAGACAAAGACATATTGTGAAAAAACAGCTCCTGCTCACCGGGGAATTTCAACCGAAGACGGGTGATCGAAGCCACCACATCTTCGGTTGCCTGGCTCATCAATCCAGTCCCTTATAATCTTGTTCCGTTGCGGGTCTCAAACTTCGCGTGACTCCGGTTACCTCCAATGCCCTAGCCAGATAGAACGCGAATACCCCGGCAATCACAATGCTGCCAATCATGCGAAAACCGATATACAAAACATAGTTCCAGGTCGAAAGCTGATCAATATACCCGTAGCTGAAGTCTAAAATCAGAGAAGCGACAGCCGCCCCGGCCGCAGCTAGCGAAGCAACCCACAGGTTTGCGTTCCGATACAGAAAAGCCGCAAAAAATAGCTCCGCTCCCAAGCCTTGCAGCAGGCCATAGTACAAGGTGGACATCCCCCATTCGCTTCCCAAAAAAGCACTGACCGTTGCCGCTGCCACCTCTGCCAAAATTGCAACACCCGGCTTGCGAATGATGAGATAAGCAAACGTGCCTGCCATAAACCACATGCCATACATCAGTTGCTCGGCGTGTAGACCGAATGGTTTCATCAAATCATAGGCAGGTCCCCATATTTTGTAGACTAACCCGAACACAACAGCGATCACAATCGTGACCAAAATATCAGTCAGCTTCAACCCTTTGGACGCTCTTACAGCAGTATTCATTATTGCGTGCTCCCCTTATCCTTATAATTGGCCTCTTGGCCATAAAAAAAAGCTTGTCTGGAGCTGAATCTCCAGGCAAGCTTTATGCGCAGTAAAAGGTGAAGCACCATACAAAACATCATTCGTCGATATGCCTTATATAACCAGTAGTCTAAGCTACTACACTGATACCAAGCCAAAGTCAGGGTCAAGGTAAAATGCTAGGACATACATTGTATCTATCGACAACCGCGAAACAAGCGGCATTCCTGTATAGTGTTCTTGGTTTCTCTACGCTGGCATTACCCAGATCAGATTTCACGGTCAGTGGCAAGGGCCACCCTCTCAGCCTGACTTTCTCAAGCTCCCGACAATGCTTTTTTAATTCACTATAATATATACCACATCTATGGCTTTGACAATCCTATAATCCGAAGAAACGTTTGGCTGTCTCCGTCGTGGCGATTTCGATCTCCATCATGCTTCGGCCTGTACATTCGGCTATCGTAGCAGCAATGTGAGCGAGATACATCGACTCATTACGCCCTTCTTTGGGCTTCACGGGCAAATTACGCGGGGTCAAAAATGGAGCATCCGTTTCAATCATCAGACGGTCCAAGGGAATATCTCTGACCAGTTCACGCAGATGTTTGCCACGCCGTTCGTCGCAAATCCAGCCGGTGATCCCGATATACAGTCCCATCTCTACATACGTATGCAATTCTTGTTCCGTGCCTGTAAAACAATGCACCACTGCTTTATCGACAAGCCCTTGATATTCCCGCAGCATAGCAACAAAATCCTCATGTGCATCTCGTTCATGCAGAAATAACGGCATATTCAGCTCACCCGCCAGTTGGATTTGCTCCCCAAACCATCGGCGCTGCACATCACGCGGCGAAAAATCACGGTTGTAGTCCAATCCGCATTCCCCTATGGATACGACCTGCGGCTGACTCGCCAGCTGGCGGAGCTGCTGAATCGTATCTGCGCTGCAGTCTTTGGCATCATGGGGATGCACGCCAGCTGTCGCATACAGCTTGCCCGGATAACGTGCTGCATACTGAGAAGCCTCCCGACTGCTGCGGACACTGGTCCCGGTAATAATCAGGGGTGAAATCCCTACAGCTGCGGCTCTCTCTACCACCTGTTCCCGATCCGCATGAAACGAACGGTGCATCAAGTTCACGCCAATATCAATTAACGGTGTACCCCTTTCCATCTCATTCCCTCCTTCGCAAACTACAATCTCGGATCAATCGGCTCCGATTCCAGAGATAGCGCGGCAAGGACGCATTCATGAATACGATCCACCGTATCCTTGCGGACAAAACGTTCCACGCCTTCCATACCAAGCGCTCCTTCCATCAGGGCATGACGCTCCTTTTTGTTCGTTCGACGCTGCTTCAGACGCTTTAAATTCTCAGGAGCAAGATAATCCATACCGTAAATGATGTGCAAATACTTCCGGCCTCTCACCTTGATTGCAGGCTGAATCATCTTGTCCCGATTTTTCATCAAAAAGCGTTCCGGCTTGATCACAATCCCCTCATGACCATCCTCTGTCATCTCGTTCCACCAGCGAATGACCTCTTCCTCGCTTGCTTCGTCCGTGATAACGCGATACTCTGTCTCCATAAACAGGGAAGACAGCCCAGCCAGCTCCCGGTTTTGCTCCATATGCCAAATATGAGAATGGTCGAAAAAAGTCTTTCCGCTGTGTGCCAGCGTATGGAACGGTGCGATACGAATTTCATCCAGACCGTCCACATCCCAGCAATATTTTTGAAAAGCCTCTTGAAACGTTACGGCATTCGCGTACTTCTGTTCCATTTCCTCCAGCCAGTCTCCAACCTCTCGACCTGCAACCTTCGCCTGCTTCAGCTTGTCTACCAGCTTACTGCGATCCAACAGAGCTGCCTCCCCCACATGCGCATACTGTGCAGCAATCAGTTCCCGAGCCTTGAGATTCCACGGTACAATTTCCGCATCCAGCAATACAAAATCCGTCTGGTTCCGTTCAAAATATCCAGCAGTCCGTAGATCCACATTCAGCTTCTCCATCACTTGCTTCCCAAGGCTTTGTTCAAAGAAAGCTCTCCCACTCCGACTATAGATCGTGCCCAATGTCGGGTAGCCTACATATTGAACAGCGGCCTGTTCGTTTTTGAATAATAGTAGAATAGCCCGGCTACCCATATGTTTTTTCTCGGCCACCATCGTTTGTACTCCTTGCCCGCGATAATAAGCCAGCGCCTCACGTGGATGCTCCAGATATCCTTCCTCTGCAGACACCGCTGGAGCAGGGCTCATCGTCGGTGGAATATACACCAGCTCCTCCATGGGTACAGTCACATGTGACACGGTATCTATAGCGGATTTGATCCATTCTCCTTGTACGCGCACTTCGCCATACGTTTCCGTCAGCACACTGTAACCAGCGATTAGCTTGCGTAAGTTCGGCGGGGAAAACCGTTTTCTCTGCCACCGGACAAGTGGGCTATCGGGATCATTCGCATAATTCTCATGTGCCGAAACGCTGACAAATTCCTTTTCTGGATAACGATAAGCGGTCAGCATACCGCCAAATACCACACCCTGATCAATATTCACCGTCTGGTTCACAAGGGTAGGCTGCGGTCTCGGATCATGTCCCCATACTACTATTTCTCCCGATTCATGGTCTACGAACCAATCCTTGCGGATCGGTTTTCCGTTCGCATCCTGTCCTTCCGTATCTCCATAGCGGCAATAATCAGAAATACGTGTCGACTGTTTGCCAATAAAATGATCCTTAATCCCGGCATGAGCCACAACCACATGTCGCAATCCATTTCTGCCAAAAATAAGATGAGAGGGTGCATGTAGCAGAAAATCCCTCAACTCGCTTCTAAGCTGTTCTACCGCTGCCTTGCCCGCTTTTTGTTCATATTGGACCAGTTCCTCTGCAAATCGTTCATCGCCATGACTGAGAGTCACCTTTCTTCCATCGAGGTAACGGCCGATTTTCCAGCCATGATTGCTGTCAATCATATACGCTAGTCCGGCATCCACGTGCTTTTTCCAGAACTGCACCGCTTGTAACGATTCTGGGCCACGGCTCATCACATCCCCGACAGATACTAGTCTTCTACCATCTGGATGATGGTAGAGTCCTTCCGTATCTTCCGTATATCCTAGCCGCTCTATCACTTCCAGCATCTCACGATAGCACCCATGGATATCACCAATGATGTCAATACCTGAGCCAATCTCATGAAACAGTGGCTGCGCACGGCGGACAAAATTCATTTCTTCTATATCCTTAAGGATATAGCAAGCGTTAAAGCCTTCCTCACGGATACCACGCAGGTTCCGCTTTAACAGCTGTGCCTGCTGCTTGACCCGTTGGCGGCCACGCGGATGCTCCCTGCCTAAATCCCGTTCCAGCAGCACAGCTTCGGGTACATCCAGTACCCAGGCCATAACAGGAACATGCGCTTTGGCTGCCAGCTGTACATATTTTTGACGATCCTCAGCATACAAATGGGTGGCATCCACAACCGTCAGCTTATTCAAGCGACAGCGCATGGCCAGAATCGTATCCATCGCCTCAAACGCCTTGGCTGACATTTGCTGATACTCATAGAACAGTACGTCCGATTCCAGCCTTGGAAGTCCACTCCAGTCTATAAATTCCGTATCTCCGACCAGCTTGCGAAAATGATCCGAGGATACCACTTCTGTCTCCAGTAGAATCCCTTCGCTCACCAGCCTGTCCAATAATGTGGTTTTGCCACTGTTGGAGGCCCCCACCAACACAACCAGTCCAGCATGCGGTAAATGAATCGTACGTTTGGATGAATTGCTCATGCTTCCTTCTGCTCCTTTCTGCACGTAAATATAGCCATTTGGGTCGGTTGTCCAAAGCCTTCGACCTCTTCTCCGATCCCCTTCAGCGCTACCGAATAAGGAGCTTCCGCAATCCACTGCTCACATCGTTCCTGAAACTCGCTTCTACTCCATTCAAAACGGTGATCGCCATGCCGTAGCTCTTGCTGATTTATACGATACACTTCATTATATTCACGATTGGGAGTCGTCACGATCAGCACGCCCGGCTGATACTCCGTCACAATCGTCTTCATCACCCGGTTCAGACGATGCTCGTCCACATGCTCAATGACCTCACATAGGATCATCACATCTTTGCCCCGCAATTGTTCATCATAATAAAAGAGTGAGCCCATCATGGGTGTAGGAATGATCGCGTCGGTATGCCTTTCCAGCTTGGCAAAACGCTCCATGGCTCTCACCTGTGCATACGCAGACGGCTCCACCGCCCAAATTTCTTCAATGCCCGTCATTCGGGCCATCCGAGCCGATAGCTTCCCTTCCCCTGAACCAAAATCTACGATTTTCTGTCTGCGAGGCAGCTTGCGAATCACGTCCATAATGGCTTGATATCGCAGTTCATTCAGCCGTACAGTAGGCTGCTGCTTCCCTTCCTCCTGTGGCTGTTCTGGCTGTTGAACCTGTTCGTGCTTATCCTTTTGAGCTTGGACAGTATCCTTTTCAATGTGTTTTTTTGTACCTGTTGTTTCAGCAGAAGCAGAAGCAGATTGCTCAGATTGCTCAAATTGCTCAATCAGATTGGTAAAACGAAGCGTGCGTCGAATGATCAGCTCGCGTAGTGGATGCTCTGGCAGCCAGCCCTCACCGTAACGTCTCAGCTTGTCGAACTCTTCTTCACTAATATAGTAATGCTTATAATTATCCAGCACCGGAATCAACAGCAATAACTGACGCAGCGCATACTGTACCGTCTGGTGGCCACTTAACGTGACATATCTGACGGTGCTTCGATTTTTCAGCTGAAAAGAATAATCCGCTTCCCCTCGTTCTATGGCCACTTGATAGCCCAGCGGAGCGAATAGCCCCTCCACCACAGAATCCGGTAAATCCGAAGCAACGGGCCCAAACGATAACTCCAGCGCAAAAGGGTGCGTCACCCATCCTGCATAGTCTTCCTTGGGTTTGCCGTTCAGGGCTGTGCCAAGCGAGCCACGAATATAGGTGCAAAATAAGCTGCTAGTTACAAACTCCCGGTCATTAATATATTGTGTAATGTCATAGCTGTCCGGACTGTTTTTGACCAAATCAATCGAATCTGGCGAAGCCTGAATGACGATCTCAGCCTCTTCCTCGGTAAAAACAGTGTACACCATGCGTACACGTGCGCCTTTTTCCGTGCGATCATACGTATTGTAAGGATTCTTAGCAAGCAAATGCGAAATCATCCCTGCATGGGTTCCAGTTGCTTTTAGCGTGATGTGCATACTCCACTTCTCCTTCCCAGCTTATGCTTTCCATACTTCATTCACCGCAGTGCGGAACAAATCATCCAACTGCTGATCCCGTCCACTCTCCACATGCTGAAGCAAGGGCGCCTTTTGTTCAAAATAAGCAATTTGCTGCTGGATAAAATCATTCACCACCGAAAGCCGTGGCTCCATATCCAGTTCCTCGCCCGCTTTTTTACGTTGTAGCAAATGCCCGATCACCTGATAAAGTTCTGTATCGGTCGGAATTAATTCCTCTAGCAAGTCTACGAATTCCATCGGAGGCATGCTGTTGTAACGTTCAATCCAGCCACAGGCCAGCAGTGGGCGCAGTACATAAAAATACTTTTTAATCTTCACCTGTTCTCCTTGCAAATAATCCCGATAGTTCCCCCGCGCCATATTCAGGTAATGGTACACACAGGACTTCGGAGAGAAAGTTAACGGCGATATCGCACGAATCTGGTCAGCCACTGAATACTGCTCCAGATAGGGAATCGGAGATTGCAGCCATTCCAGCAAAGGCGGATTGGACTTGCGAAACAAATGGAGTGCCTTTTTCAAATCCCAGCCGTTCATATCCAGCAAATTGCTGATGGGTCGCTCAATCACATCCCGCTTATCAAAGATAGATAAATACCATTCTACGGGTCTTACATAGATAAATCGTACATCATAGTCACTGTCCTGTGAAGGAAACCCCCATGCCCGACTGCCTGATTCACAAGCGTATACAATGCGCACCTGCTCCGCCTGCTCCAACGCGCGCAGCTCACGCAAAATCGTCTCGCACATGTCCGGTTGAATGAAACCCTGCCCATGCTTCACATCTGTCATGTTGTTCCCTCCCTTATCATTAAAGTATTTCCCGAATCTGTTCTCTAATCGACTCCTCCGTTTCAGCTACCGATAAGCGGCGAAGGCGCTCTGTCGTTTTCTCTCCCCACATCTCAGAAGACCATACCTTGAGTACATGAAGCGCTGCACGGCGATTGGAGGTCACCGGACTCCAAAGCCCAGCAGCAACTAGCTCTTGTCCCATTCCTTCGTGAGAAGACAATAGTTGCAACAGCATACCCAGACATTGATGCGCTTCATACTCCAGTCCATACCCAGGTAGATTAGCAGG
>NZ_WUDQ01000750.1:0-1438 GCF_009827695.1 Paenibacillus sp. OT2-17
AATCCCGTTGAGGACGTTTACGAAACCGATGATTACCCATTCGAAATAGGCAAAGCTATAACTGTGAGAGAAGGCAACGACGTTACAATTATTGGTGTCGGTGAAACCGTGCGAATCGCACTCGATGCCGCCAAGGCACTCAACGACGAAGGCATATCCGCCCGGGTAATCAACATGCATACAATCAAGCCGCTGGATGAAGAGGCGATCATTACCGCTGCACGTGAAACTGGACGCATCATTACCGTTGAGGAACATAGCATTTACGGCGGTCTCGGCGCAGCCGTGGCAGAAGTTGTTGTGAAGAATCACCCGGTTCCTATGAGAGTACTCGGCATCCCGGATGAGCCGGCGATTGCCGGTAAATCGGCGGAAGTTTTCCACCACTACGGCATTACGGGTGACAATATCAAACAAATTGCATTCGAATTGATTAATAAGTAGAGGGCGAAGCATATGGAGCACAATCAACAATATATATTGGCCATCGACCAGAGTACTTCAGGCACCAAAGCACTCCTTGTAGACCATCAGGGTACAGTAATCGCCCGCAGCGGGATGGAGCATAAGCAATATTACCCCCATCCCGGCTGGGTAGAGCATGATCCGCTCGAAATTTATGAAAATGTCAAAATAACGGCCCGCAGCGTATTGGAGCAAGCCTGCATCCACCCGTCCGCACTAGCTGCGCTGACAATCACCAATCAACGCGAAACGGCATTGGTGTGGGATAAGACGACTGGTCAGCCAATATATAATGCTGTTGTCTGGCAATGCCAACGTACGGCGGACCTGTGCGCCGAGCTGAAGCAAGCTGGCCACGAAAGAACCATCCACGCCAAAACAGGGCTTATGCTTGACCCTTATTTCTCCGCTGCCAAGTTCAAATGGATCATTGAACATACGGAAGGAGCTGCCAACCTGCTGGCTGAAGGGAGGCTACTTGCAGGGAACATGGACAGTTGGCTGGTCTGGAAGCTTACCGGCGGTAAAAACCATGCAACCGACTTTACAAATGCCAGCCGTACATCGCTGTTCAATATCCACACGCTGGAGTGGGATGAAGAGCTTGCCCAGCTGTTCTCCGTTCCTTCTTCCCTGCTGCCTGAGGTTAAACCATCCGACGCTATTTTCGGATATACGGCAGATTGCGACCTTTTCAATGAGAAAATACCGATTTCGGGCGTCATTGGGGATTCACAAGGGGCATTGTATGGGCATCTGTGTTTTAAGCCCGGAACAGCCAAAGCAACCTTTGGCACGGGCACCTCTGTATTAATGAACGTAGGGAATCATCCGGTGGATGGCGGTGACGGACTTGTAACCGCTATCGCCTGGGGGGCCGGCGGAACTGTTACGTATGCGCTTGAAGCCATCATCCGGACAACAGGCGACAGCATCAAATGGACGCAGGACAACTTAGGACTGTTCTCTACCT
>NZ_WUDQ01000751.1:0-1437 GCF_009827695.1 Paenibacillus sp. OT2-17
AGTTTGTCAGGATTCACGAGCGCATCCCGCCAAAAACGCCGAATAAAAACGCGCATGTCGAATCGTATCATTCGATCATAGAGGCGGAGTGCTATCAGCGGCATGAGTTTGAAACATATCCACAGGCCTATGAAGTCGTAGGTCAGTTTATACAAGATTATAATCGTATCCGCATCCACGGCAGCATTTACGATTTGTCCCCGTATGAATATATGGAAGCGGTGAAACAAGGCACTGTGAAGCCAAAGCAGATTAAGGTTTAATCTTAAGCCGCTATAAGTAAAGAAAGGAGCAACACACATGAACGAGTACAGCCAACAACTACAAGACGGAATCGACGAGATGGAAGCAACCATCGAACGTCTGCGTGAAGAGATTCAACACCTTAAAGAGCAACGCGATGCCCTAGAGAAGGGCAATTTGGAACTTTATCGAAATCTAACCGAGCCTGACTTTTGATTACGGGTCTCCCCCGAAGTGTGGAGAAGAACGTCAATTCGGGCGAGAAACAAAGCAAATTAACGAAATTCTACATCTGATATCGAATAAGAGGTGTATTGTCCTGTCTAGCCTGTCTAAAGCGATGGCGAAACCAGGAGGGGCCACAATTGTCGCGAAGTCCGATTTCTGAGTTTCTCCGCCGCGCGGTGATTCGGCTGTGACCGTCTTTCCCCATCTCTCCTTAGGCATGTCCGAGTCATCCTGAGCGAGAGCCTTTATAAACGGCCAGCTCGCTGAGATGATAGCGATTCCCATCACCAGGCCACGCATCATTTTCTCCTGAAGTCGGCAGGGCACAAATGCTGGCGCGAGCTATCTATGCAGAATCGGGGCGCTCTCGCTTGCTGTACGTTAGGTGAGGCTCCGTCACAACGCAATCCCGCGCCCTGTGTCGCGCGCGCCAATGTCCCGTCCGGGTCCGACAGCGGCTATGGGCGGGCTTCGCAAGTTTCCGACAGAAATGTAATCCAGTGTAACTGTTACGCAACAGTTGGCCTAGGCGACATGCTGAGCCGACTTTCGCCCCCGATGTGAAGGCGAGCATCCGGTGTCGGCCAGGAGCGGCCAATCGATCAAGTGCGGTAATGACCTTCGAGTGTCGGCTCCAGTCAGCTTTCCGCCGTCTGGTTCGAATCCCCGGGGCTTTCCTGGTAGGAAAGTATGCGTCGGCAAATCTGATTCAACACTTTGCCTTCTTGACACCGTTGCTAGGCCGATTTATCAGGATGGCGCTCGTAATAACGTGAAAGAGATGATCCCCCCGTGGCGCGAATCCGGGCTGGCCGACGAGCCAGCCGAGCGCCGACATCAGGGCGAACAGGTCGACCCCATCCATATCGGCGCGCGCCGTTCCCTCGGCCTGAGCGCGGAGCAGTAGTCGCGCGCCCGCTGACCGCACCGCTGAGCTTGCAGCGTGAAGCGCGGAGTCCGGGTCCG
>NZ_WUDQ01000752.1:0-1436 GCF_009827695.1 Paenibacillus sp. OT2-17
TTGGAACGCAGACGCTATTTGCCGGAGATTAACGCCAGCAATTTCAACCTGCGTTCATTCGCTGAGCGTACAGCGATGAATACGCCGATTCAAGGTACCGCTGCCGATATTATCAAGTTGGCGATGGTACAGATGGATAAGGCGCTACGTGAACGTAATCTTCGCAGCAGAATGCTGCTCCAAGTACATGATGAGCTTGTGTTCGAGGTTCCGCCTGAGGAAATGGAAACGATGAAAGAGCTTGTCCCGGCTACCATGGAAGCTGCATTAAAGCTGGCTGTGCCGCTCAAAGCCGAAGTAAGCTATGGCAGCAATTGGTATGAGGCCAAGTAAGATATTTCAATGAGTAGATAGTCCCAATTTGACGCTGCTTCCGTTATAATATAGGGTGAGGTGAAGACATCATGCCGGAATTACCGGAAGTAGAAACAATTAAACGAACGCTAAACGAGCTTATCGTTGATAAACATATAGATCATGTCACCGTGAATTTACCGCGGATCATTCAACGGCCCGATGATATCCATGCTTTTGCGATGGAATTGGCCGATCACCGGATTACAGGGGTGGAGAGACGCGGAAAGTTTCTGCGGATTTTGCTGGACGGGCTGGTATTGGTCTCCCATCTTCGAATGGAAGGGCGATATGGATTGTATTCGCAACATGATCCTCTGGAAAAGCATACCCATGTCATCTTTCATTTTAAAGATGGTACGGAGCTGCGTTATCAGGATGTGCGCCAGTTTGGCACGATGCACTTATTTCCGGCAGGACAGGATTTGCTGGAAAAGCCGCTGAACAAGCTTGGTTTGGAACCGATGGACGAGGCCTTTACACCCGAAATGCTGCGTGCCGCTGTTGGAACTCGTTCGACTTCGATCAAGGCAGCGCTGTTAAACCAGGCATATGTGGTGGGCATCGGGAATATTTATGTAGATGAATCGTTGTTTAAGGCGGGGATTCATCCAGCACAGCCAGCCAAAAGCCTAACGGATAGCCAATTTCATGTCTTGCATGAAGCTATTGTCTCCACGCTGGGTGCGTCGATTCAGGTTGGAGGCTCGTCCATTAAATCGTTCGTTAATGGACAGGGCAAAACGGGCGACTTCCAGCATCAATTGCAAATCTATGGACGTAACGCGAAGCCTTGCATTAACTGTGGCACATTGATCGAAAAATCTGTCGTAGCCGGACGTGGCACACATCATTGTCCTGTCTGCCAGCCTCTGCGCTAAACAGGCACAGTCACCCCAAGCCCATCCCTCTCATATATTGTTCCAAGTACCAATACTGCGGAGGGTTTCGGTTGTTATAAGGCCCTGCCTTCGCAATGGGAGGGAATTGGAGTGGCTAATCATTGGGGAGCCCTGCTGTTACTGGCATTTGCGCTAAGTTTGGACAGTTTCGGAGTCGGTGTTACATATGGTCTGCGCAAA
>NZ_WUDQ01000753.1:0-1436 GCF_009827695.1 Paenibacillus sp. OT2-17
ACTTACTGCTTGATCTGCTGGACGATCATTCGCTTTAATAAAAAGTACATTGGACATAGTAATTTCTCCCTTATAGTAAGATATTTATCTCAGTCCATTTCATATTGTGCCTTTTTTAAGCACATTTAAGACTTTTAAATGCAACTGCAATGAGCACATTATAATTCATTTATTCCTTAATCTCAAGTTCTATTTCTGTACGAATGTTAGGTTACAAAATATGCTTTATAACGTTGTAGTACAGGAGTGACACCTGATTGTTTGGTCAGTAGGAGCAATGGCGTTTTGAGGGGGAGCCCTTTCACAGTATTCGTAACCATATATATCTATCATCTGAATACATCTATAGATGACTAACCGTGATCGATGAGAAGGTATACTTTTAAACATTTTTCTTACAACTAGGGTTTTAAATAACTTACTTTCGTCTATTGATTGAACTTACCATCAAAATTTATATGACTATCTAAAAGATATTGGGAACGGGTCTATTCTGGTAGTATCCTTTAATACTTTAACCGGTATTACCATACCAGTGCTGTTCTCTATATACAATAGTTGCAAGTATGCGCAATTGTGGGGATGAGCGATCAGTGTACTGTTATAACAAAATCCAGCAAGAAAATAAAAAGTCGCCAATATGGCGACATCTTTAACTCTTAACCACTAAGGCAGCATCATTGGTTAAAGCTTTTGAGATGCATCTTTGAAACAGCACATTACAAATTTATGCCTGTTTTTTTATTTTTTTACTAATTAAAGTAAATCTATACGCTTAGCGACATCATCGATTGTAAACTGACTCAAATATTTTATAGTGTGCTGTTCAGTTTCATACAGAATTTTTTCCAATTCAAGATCAAGCTGTTTAGCGGCATCTCCACAATCGATATCAAAATCAGATTCTGATATATCCGTATTTACTGCATAATAAATATCACCTAAAGTAATTAGGCTGGGAGCTTTTCGTAAAATGTAGCCCCCCTCACGTCCACCTTTTGACTCCACGATACCTGCAACGGTTAAAGACTGCATGACTCTTCTCATGAATGTAGCATGCGATTTAACTTGACTCGCAATCATTGCACTAGATAAAACGCTGTTACTTTTTGCTAGCCATACGACAGAATGAACGGCTATTTTAAAACGGGGAGGACCAATGTGGATTCCGCGATTTGCTGTACTCATATGAACACACCTTTTCTCTGTTTAGTTATTATTGGTTATTTAAACTGAATTGGAACTGATAATAAGCTTTAAATATTCTCAATTCGTTCTGCTAAAGAATATATACCTTTTTCTTTCCCGTATATTCAATAATAATCTGCACCGACTCCTTAAACCGCAGCGCATGCACAATCTCCCGCTCCCGCAGAAACTTGAGGCTGTCTTACAGATCCACATCATCCGTCTTGTCAATCAGCCACTGGTATGTA
>NZ_WUDQ01000754.1:0-1434 GCF_009827695.1 Paenibacillus sp. OT2-17
CCAATAAGTAATGCAGTAGCTCCAGCCTCCAGCATATGGCGGGCATCCTCCGGAGAGCTGGCAGTTGCCAGTAGTTCGGGTTTGTAAGCCATAGGCTCACCTCCTAATTTGTCTTACGGTTACTTACCTGAATGTTATGCAAATGTTCTTTATACGTTTTGGCAAACAAATGTTCATGTGTCCCA
The DNA here is from genome assembly GCF_009827695.1 of Paenibacillus sp. OT2-17. Lineage (NCBI taxonomy): Bacteria > Bacillati > Bacillota > Bacilli > Caryophanales > Paenibacillaceae > Paenibacillus > Paenibacillus sp. OT2-17. The sequence continues at coordinate 186 of NZ_WUDQ01000754.1, forward strand.
TCTTTTTTGGTCACGTAAAACAAATAATCTGTAGCTTTCGGCTGTAAAGCCGCTATCACTGATTTCAGACTGGGACTTGCAATCGGCCCTGGTGGAAGTCCCTGATGCATATACGTATTATAAGGACTTTCCACAGCCAAATCCTTGTAATACAGCCGTTCCTTTTGCTTATCCAGCATATATTGAACTGTAGCATCAATTTCCAGCTTCTTATCCTGTTTGAGTCGGTTATAAATGACGCCAGCTACTACAGACCGCTCATCTTCCACAACCACTTCGCGCTCTACGAGAGAAGCAACTGTCAGCAGTTGATGCAGCGTTTCACCCCGCTGTTTCAGCTTCGCATCCAAATCGGAAACAGTTTCCAACCGCTTTTGTGTCTGTTCTAGCATCACCTGTATAATATCTTTGGCCGTACTACCCTTTTTCAGCTCATAGGTTTCCGGGAAAAGATAGCCCTCCAGCGCATAGCGAAGCCCCGCCTGCTTTGGAATGTCCCGCACTAGCGCGACGTCAAAAGCGGACGGATCGTTGGCCAGCTGCAAAAATTGCTGCCGGTCTGCCAGTCCTTCCTTTTGCAGCTTATCAGCCATCTGTCTAATCGTAAAACCTTCCGGGATTGTAAAACGAATCATTTCCTCTTTGACAACATCTCCAGCCGATAACTTAGTAATCAACTGATCAAAGGTTGCGCCAGGATGTGCCTCATATTTTCCGGCCTGAAATCCGCTTCCTTGCTGTTTGAATTTTACATAAGCCTTAAACACGAGCGCATTACGTATAAGTCCCTTTTGCTCCAGCGTATCTGCAATAGCCGATGTTCCTGTTCCCTGCACCACCGTAAAAGCAACGGGTTGTGTTTGGGGCTGAACAGGCTGCATGGCATTCCAGATATAGAGGGCTGCCCCTGCTACTATAATGATAAGCAGTAGAAGCAACGTAAACATCCTCGTCCTTCGCTTCACATCCACCCAACTCCTTCACAGCCAAAAAGGGCGGACTGGTCCGCCCTTTCAGGTTTGATCTCATCGTTATCCAGACTTACAGTTCTTCCGGCAACGTACATTCGTCGTACAGCTCGGAAATATCTTCCCACTCATCATCATCTTCAATGGTGGTGATGGAGATTTCGCCGTCTGTGGATGAGCTTACATGATATAGCTCATGTTCGCCAACAGCAGCCCCGGGTCTACGCAATACGGCGTACCGTTGCTCACCTACCTTGAACTCTGCTTCCAATTCCATGCGC
>NZ_WUDQ01000755.1:0-1433 GCF_009827695.1 Paenibacillus sp. OT2-17
CGTTTAAATGAGATTATCGTTTCAAGTTTACAACTTCCTGAAGCACTTCATCCGAGGTCGTAATGATACGCGAGTTCGCTTGGAATCCGCGCTGAGCTACGATCATTTCGGTAAATTCGCCTGTCAGATCAACGTTGGACATTTCCAGCTGACCCGCGATGATAGCTCCACGCCCCTCTGAGTTGGCTGCTCCAGGCTCAATTGCATCAATATTTGAGTTGACCGTAGTACGGTACAAGCTCCCACCGATTTTTTCTAAACCTTCTGGATTCGTGACTCTGGCTAATCCAATTTGCGTGCCATTATCAACTGTTCCGTCATCCAATTGTTGTACAATTGTACCGTCCTGTGAGATAGAGACTGCCGTAACATTGTCAGCAAGTGTGATTGGATCTCCACCCAAATCTCCCACAAAAAATCCATCGGAAGTAACCAGATTCCGGTTTGCATCTATGTGGAAATCACCCGCACGAGTCAGATAAGGAACTTCCTGTGCATCATTCATTTTGACCAGGAAAAATCCGTCACCGTTAATACGTAAATCCGTTGGGTTGTTCGTAGTCATTGCACTACCTGGAAGATGCAGTGTATCAATTGAGCTGACCGATACCCCCAAACCTACCTGCTTGGCATTCTGCCCGGCGGTTGTTGTTCCGTCTGGTGCACTTGCGCCTGAACTCGTTTGGCTCAAGATATCCTTGAACATTACTCGGCTGGACTTGAAGCCTGTAGTATTTACGTTTGCAATGTTGTTACCGATAACGTCCAGCTTCGTTTGAAAGCCCTTCATGCCCGATACACCTGAATACATTGATCTCAACATTGAGTATAAATCCTCCTCTGATTGGTTGCTTAGTTGACCGCATCAGTCGATCCGCGGCTTTTTCATGGCTTTCCTATTCGGGCCAGCCACTTCGTATACATTTTTCATGAAATAATTACAGCACTATCTATCTGCGTAAATACGTTATCCTCCATGGATTTCTTATCCATCGCGGTAACAACTGTTCGATTAGGTACACTTACAATCAAAGCCATATCCTGCATTAAAATCAATGATTCTTTGGCGCCTTTGGCAGCTGCTTTATCCACAGCAGAGTTGATTTTCGCCATTTGGTCACTTCTCAACTCTATTCCCCGCTGCTCCAGACGCTTGGCTGCATGGTTGCTCAGCTTGAGCACCTGATCCTGCAACACCTGACCGAACGGTCTGGCATCCTTGGATACCGAATTCACTCGGTTTTGTGTGATTGCTGCCGGGGGCACGTTGGCGGGAAAAAGGCGTCCGACCGTTATCCTGTCATTCATGAGTTCTCACCGCTTCCAGTAGAGGAAGAAGATGAAGTATCCGATGTACCTGTAGCGGGAGTCGTTGTGTTAGCATGGCTCACTGATGTTACATCTTTTAATGCCACCTCAGCCGCTCCCATTTT
>NZ_WUDQ01000756.1:0-1433 GCF_009827695.1 Paenibacillus sp. OT2-17
GGCTGTTCGACTGTGGCGAAGGCACTCAACAAGAGGTATTGCGTTCGCCGCTCAAACTAAGCAGACTTGAAAAAATATTTATCACCCATTTGCATGGGGATCATCTTTTCGGTCTGCCGGGACTGCTGTCGAGCAGGGCGTATCAGGGGGGAACGACACCACTGACGGTATATGGACCGCCTGGAATCCAGCAATATATCGAGCTATCTTTAGGGATCAGCCAATCGCGTATCAATTACCAACTACATATTGTGGAGCATACGGGCGGGGTTCTGTTTGATGACGGTCAATTCCGGGTGGAGTCAGCTTTACTGGATCATCGGATCGACAGCTATGGCTACCGAGTTGTAGAGATGGATAAGCCCGGTAAGCTTAACCAAGAGCTGTTGGAGCGATATGGTATTAAGCCCGGCCCGGTGTACGGTAAGTTAAAGCGTGGGGAAAGCGTGGAGGTAGAAGGTGGAGTTATTTTGCATCCTCAGGATGTACTGGGTTCGCCGAAAAAAGGGCGTATCATCACGATTTTAGGGGATACGAGACCTTGTCCGAATACGGTAGTGCTGGCTCAAGATGCAACTGTCGTCGTTCATGAAGCCACTTTTCTGCATGAACTGTCAGATACAGCATACGAGTATCATCATAGTACGGCGCTTCAAGCAGCGGAAGCTGCAAAAGCCGCAGGTGCGGGTCAGCTAATCATGACGCATTTTAGTTCTAGGTATAAAGATCAGGAGCAGCTTCAGCCATTGCTGGAGGAAGCGCGAAGCATATTTCCCAATTCATTGCTTGCGGAGCAGCATGTGTTGTTATCGGTACCTGATATCGGTTAATAAACGATTGGAGAAGATATGTGCATGGGTGCCGGGGCAAGCCCCGGTGCCTTTGTTTTTCACCCAAATTATTTTCCGGGAAAGCGCAGGATGCGACAAGAGATGAGAACCCGTACACGGTGGTAGGGGATGAATTTGTTCTACCACATATAGAGGCGTGTCATATTCGAGTTTCTATATATCGAATTTAAAGGATTTTATGTCTTGAGCATGATCAGTAAATACAGGAGATTTCCTTTGAGGAAATAGCTCCTTCGATGGATTTCGACGAAGAAGTGAACTTATGTCATGTGTAAAGCGACGGCTTTTAGCGAGGAATGGCGCCATTTTGGAGGGTTTACCAGCAATTCATGGACTTCATAAGCATTTTTGACTTAAGATAGATGAGATGAATGGAGACGGCCGATTATTTAATGACCTGAATAATTAAGGTGGTTAAATAAGAAGGAGAACATCGTTCATGGGATGAATTATAATTTTCAATGCTCTGATGTGAATGGATTTGAAGTGGGGGAGGGGATTGCGATAAAATCGTTACTAATTGATCTGGATGGAACACTTTATCATGGAAATCGGATGATCAAGGGTGCGGATCTGTTCATA
>NZ_WUDQ01000757.1:0-1430 GCF_009827695.1 Paenibacillus sp. OT2-17
GCCACTCTCCGATAAGCAGCGGGACGCGCTCTATACCGGTGATCTGGCCGCAAGCAGGAATCTGGTCATGGAAGCGATGTTCTCTGGAACCCATTACGAGCATACGCCACTGCGGACGCTCCACGAATTCGAGGACTACAGCACCGCCTTCCTCTTTCCCGAAGGAGAGGCACTCCGCTTCTTCACCATTGAGGGCAACGAGACGGCGACCTATTACGAATACAAGGACGATTTCCTTGTCGCGACATGGCAGGCCCATTTTGACGGTAGCATTGGAGATAGCTTTCAACTACTGCTGGAGGAAAAGCTGAAGGACCGTACGGGTCCGACGCCGAAAATCGATAAGCCGCTGGTATTCTATAGCAGAGGCATTGCCGGAGATTCCAGCACGGAGGAAAGCGGCCTGATTGGACTGGACGGGAAGGTCACCCGGATCGGCTTCGAGCATACAGTCGGCGGTTCCGTGACCGACTCGTCTGGAAAGCTAACCGTGACGCAGCCGGACGAGGTGCGCAAGGAGGTCGTTCCCATCCCGTAAAATTAACAGCCTCAACGGATGTTCAAGTCTATTGCTTCTATCAGGAGGCGCCAGTAGGCAAAAAGGGATGGGATAAGATTATATGTTCTTATCCTCCGACACATCCGTCAGGAGCATCGGAGAATTAACTGAATAGACCAGTGAGTCTTGGCGTTTAACATGATTTTTTCGGATAAAAAATAAGTTGGGGCTACCGTGTGGCGCAGCCCCTTCGAAGTTAAACTAACGTTCTCCGTTAGCGTAATGAGACTGTCACTTTTTCAAAAGTGGTTTCCAGTTCTCATTACGCTCATCGTTAATCGTTGGCTTACGATTAACACGTCCTTGTAAATAAGCTTCTTGATATTGCCTTAGCGATTCAATATTTGCTCCCCCTTCATAATCGGGATCGTGGTATTGAATAACATCATCCTCCCAAAAACAAATATCACAAATGTCATAGGTACCTGGTGGTTCATAATCCAGTGTCTTATAACCACAGCATGGACATGCATATTTCATATATAGTGACCTCCACATAAACAGCAGCACTTTGATGTGTTCGCTATATGATTAACCTAGCCTGCCCGTTAGTTCAATAAAAGGACGCTCCCACGCCTTCGCTTGGGCTACGTCCTCCTCCCTATATTCCATATCCAATTATTAACTAAAGGACGTATGCGGGGAGCATGTAATGCTTAAAAGGAACCCTATCTTAACCTAAGCACTAAGGAAACACTTTATTTTCAGTCTAGAGCTTTATTTTCTTTTGACACTAAGTGTTAGTCAAACCTATCGCTTCACAATGACGGTTTCTTTCAATATATATTCTATTATCAAAGCGATAAACCCTTAAAAAGAAAAAACGAACTTCTTTCCTGATAGGAGAAGTTCGTTTCTTCCACTATTTGAG
>NZ_WUDQ01000758.1:0-1428 GCF_009827695.1 Paenibacillus sp. OT2-17
GCTTGTAGCTTCCTGGAATATAATTGAGATGAAGTCCCATCACCCGTTCAGGGTACATGAATGCTAACCACGTTGAGACCCCTGCTCCAATATCCCCTCCCTGAACCAAATACCTTTCGTAATCCAAACGATCCATAAGTTTTGCCCAAAGCGTAGCTACGTATTTGGACCCCACTCCCGGTCGTATGGGTTTACTTGAAAATGCAAAGCCTGGCAATGAGGGAATAATCACGTCAAAAGCCTCTTCAGCATGTCCACCATATAGTGATGGGGTTGTTAGATAAGGGATTAGTTCTAACATCTCTACAAATGATCCTGGCCATCCATGAGTCAACAACAGTGGTCGTGCGGATGTGCCTTCACCCCGAACGTGTACAAAGTGTATATCGAAGCCATCCACATGTTCCATAAACTGCGGGAAACGGTTTAACCATGCTTCCTGTTCACGCCAGTTGTATTCCGTGCTCCAATAATCAACTAATCTCTACAAAAAGGAACGGTCTGTCCCCAGAGCCCATGGTTCTACAGAGAAATTCGAAGGCCATCGAACCTGTTTTAGTCTCATAGACAGATCATGCAGTTGTTGCTCTGGAATTGAAATTTTGAATGGTTCCATTCATTGTTTCCTCCCTTGTAGATTATTTTACGATCAGAAGGATTCTATTGTATGATGTCTGTTCATTAATAAAATTGAAATATTCAAAATCATTATCATTTTTATCGATAGAAATTAAACCTAAGGAGAACATCGATGGAAATTAGACACCTTATTACATTTCAGACGATTATCGAAATCGGAAGTTATACAGGGGCTGCATCGCAATTGGGATACACTCAGTCCACGATCACTGCCCATATACAGTCGCTTGAAGAAGAGATTGGCGGGGAGCTTTTCACTTACGAAAGAAGGCACTTGAAACTTACTCAATTAGGGAGAGAATTAATACCTCTGGCAGAAGATCTACTGGCTACTCATGACCAGATTAGAAATATACGAAGCAACCAGGAGGTTAAAGGTGCTATAAAGGTGGCTGCACCAGAGTCTTTAACAATTTCTAGATTAAGCCCGATTTATAAGGGAATTCTCTTTGAAATATCCTCATGTCAAATTCATCCTTATCAACGGTACATGTGAACAAAACCAGGTTGACTTAATCAGTGGACGTGTAGATGTGGCTTTCATGGTCTACCCGGAAATACATCCGGAAAAATGCATTCATTTTTCTTTGGCCCAGGAGAACATTGTCCTGGTGTGCAGCAATGACGGTCCAGACCATTTCGATGAATATAAGCGAGAGAACACCAACCATTTTTTTATTACGAATGAAGAAAGCTGTAGTTATCGGACCATGTTTGAAAGATATCTTGTAAAGCATGATATTCACCCATTTCAAACCATGGAGTTATGGAGTATTGAGGCGAGTAAAC
>NZ_WUDQ01000759.1:0-1425 GCF_009827695.1 Paenibacillus sp. OT2-17
AAAAGAAAAACATTGCGAGCACAAGACCAAGTGTTGCACCGGATCCACCGATAAAGATAAGATATCTAAATTCTGCCGTAACAATATTATCGACGGGTAATCCTGCTGCGTAGGCAGCTGCGTTCTCTGATGTCAACTGTAACCAGATAGGTAACATGACAGAACCTACAATTGTAGAACCATGTAACCCATTCGCCCATAACAAATTGATTAATAAGAATACAAAGATTGTACCAACTAGGCTTGTACCAACATTGGTTAAAGGTTGTTGTAGAAGTTTTGCGACGATAGTGTGAACGTTTTCAAAATGAGTAAAGTTTTCAACAAGTAAACGTATAACCCATACACTCACGATGACAATAAAACCTGGAATAATTGCTGTAAAGGATTTTGCAACAGTGGGCGGAACTCCATCTGGCATTTTGATAACAATATTCTTTTGAACGACCCTACGGTAAATAAGCCTTGACTCGAAAAGTAATTAACATTCATTGCTGTTGTGACCACTTTATCTACCGTAAAAGTTGTATTAGGCGTGACAACAAAATACGAACATAATGCTACAGCCCCTGAAGCAAGTGGGTCCACTTTATAACTCTCAGCTAGCCTATATCCGACAGCAAAGGTAGCAATTAATGCGACCAGATTAAATGTACCATTGTAGGGATAAAGTAAGGTTGCTTTGATATCTGGATGAGCTTTTAAGAAGTTTATATAAGCTGGAATTGGCAGATTTGCTAAGATTAGAAACACGGAACCGATAATAATAAATGGGATTGTTAGAACCATTGCATCGCGAAGTACTTGTAAATGCCGTTGACCAGCAATTTTGCCTGCAATTGGCATTACCTTTTCTTCTAAAAACTCAGTTATTTTACCCATAACATCGTGTCCTCTCCCGAAGATGTAATTTCTTGTAGCGATGCCACTTCTATTTGGCTTGAACAATCTCTATTTTGAACGCTTATATAGCTCGATCATTTCTGTAACAAGCAGTGAAATGGTTTCTACACTCATGAGTTGGTCTTCTGCATGCATTAATATCAGTGAGAAATCAAGTTGCTCTCCATTTGCTTCTCTTTTTACTAATGAAGAATGCGCTCTATGTCCTTCTCTAAAAAATTGCTTTGACTCTTCTAACTTTCCTTCTGCTAATTGAAATTCTCCTTCTTTTGCCGCATAAAGTGCCTCAATTACAAGTTTCGTAAACTCCATGTTATACGCCTTTCCTAAGCTCAGTTATGATCTTTGTTAACATCAAAAAAGTCGACTCCTTATTAAATAGGAATCGACCGTTTAAAATCCTAGCGATCTTCATTAATCCATTTGGCTAATGTTTGATCAAAATAATGTGGTTCTTCAAACATCGGGTTATGCCCACTATGTTCAAAAATCACCTTTTTCACGTTCTCGTAGGTATCATCG
>NZ_WUDQ01000075.1:0-14333 GCF_009827695.1 Paenibacillus sp. OT2-17
GTCGAACTTGGCTTATTCCTCCGGACTTAGCTCCAGCTCGATGACCTCTTGAATTCCTCTGCTGCCGATAATCGCCGGAACGCCCGTGCAGACATCGGTGTGTCCGTACTCGCCGTCCAATACAGCAGAGCTCGCTATAATTTTACCATCATCATTTAAAATGGAACGAGTAATGTACGCCAGCGCATTGGCAATACCAAAATAAGTGGCGCCTTTGCGGGTGAAGATCTCCCAGCCTGCATCCCGAGTTTTACGGGCAATGTCGTCCAGATCGACGTGGCTGAATCGTTCCTTATGCTGACGCAAAATGTGTAAAAGCGGCTTGCCGCCAATCGTGACGTGTGACCAGGCAACGAATTGGGATTCGCCATGCTCGCCAAGCGCATATCCTTGTACGCTGCGCGGATCTATGGAAAACACCTCAGAAAGCAACGTCTTGAGTCGGGATGAGTCAATGGAGGTGCCCGTGCCGATCACCTTGTTGCGCGGCAGACCGGATATACTTTGTACCATATACGTTACAATGTCGACAGGATTAGCGGCAATGACGAATATACCGTCGAAGCCACCCTCCATAATCGCGGTTACAATCTCTCTGGTAATAAGCACTGCGTCATCCAGCACAGATAGGCGGTCTTGACCCGGTTTAGGGTTGGCTCCAGCCGTTATAATCACAACGTCCATATCCGTGCAGTCTGCATACGTGCCTGCACGTACCTTGGTACGTGTGGACGTAAAATCCATACAATGGGACAGATCCAGTGCATGGGCCAAAGCCCGATCATACGTGCGGTCAATCATCATGATCTCATCACAAATGGACTGATTAACCATTGAGTAGGCACAGCTCGAACCGACCATTCCCGCGCCGACAATAGCTACTTTCCTTGCCTTCCCCTTCATCTATGTTGCCTCCTCGTTCCAGCGAACGTTAATATGCTACAAATTATGCCTGAAATCCATTTTACGTTACATAACATAACATATTGCTGATCTTTTGAAAATATCCATTTTTTTGTCTCCATTCTGGAAAATTAAAAATGAACTGTAAATAGAGGTGTCTTTCTAGGATTAATTGTAGAATGAACGTAAATTATCAATACTTTTACTGGAAGGTAGGAGAGGACGTTTCAATTTATATTTAAGGTGACCGCTGTATAAATTATAACATGGACCATGTTGATGGAAGGAATAGTGCCATAGAAATCATGAAAGTGTGACATTTATGTGACGTACTTTAAAGAGTTTCAAGGACATACTTGAACGGAAGTATGCTCTGCAATGTCGTTTCTTGTATATTTACAAATATTCCGTTATGACAAAGGTTCTTAGCAGTCTGCAATATTAGAACATTTTTGCCAAAGGGTTTCCAATGGTTTTCGCGAATTCTACATATACAAGCTAATTTCTTTCCATACCATCCGGGGAGGTAATGATTAAATGGAAGAAAGCAAATCGACGACGGAAGCAGCAAAGCAGTTGGGAATCGGGGCGAGTACCCTTCGTAAATATGCAGCGGCGCTGGAGGAGCAAGGGTATGTGTTTCAGCGTTCCGCGAATCAATCGAGAATGTTCAGTGCTGAGGATGTTGAGTGCTTGAAGGTGATGCGAAGGGCATTGCGTGAGCAGCATATGACGATGGAGCAGGCGGTTCAGGTGGTGCTTGAGAGAGTGACCGCTCCCTTTCAAATGGAGGATGAGGAATTCCGCTTGCCACCCATCTCGGATGCTGAGTCACTGACCGCAACTTGGGAAGAAATAATGGCGGCGGCTGAGGGCAGGGAAGAGACGGTCATGCAGGCGCAAGCTGCTGCTACGGTTGAACTGACAGAGTTACAGGATGAAATGAATGCTCAGGAACTGTCAGAGGAACCCATGTTGCAGCTACAGTCGCAGGAGGAGTTCCAGACTTTGGCATCTACCATTGAGTATAGATTGGAACAAGCACCTGTATCCGTACAAACGCAGGAGTCCGTAGAGCCACAGGAACTGGCGCAGATGCAGGACATGGTGCAAAACGCTTTGTTGGAAATGCGGAGCCGTTTGGAGGAACTGGAAGCAGAACACAGCCGTTTGGTGGAAAAGAATATCAATCTGTCTAACCAACTGGAGGATCAAAAACGCTGGATGAAAGAAAGGATCGACGAAGAACGGGACCGGCAGTTAATTACGAATTTGCGTACCTACCAGGGTAGGCAACGAAAATCGCGCAGTTCGTTGTTGTCCTGGCTTGGTCTGACACCGCGCAGACGCAGAGAGGCATAACCAGCATCTTTTCTGATAAAGACCATCAGACCTTCCCGGTTCTGATGGTCTTTTATCGTGGATGGTATAATAACGGAATACAAGAATACGAACAAGCCGCATAAGAAACGTTGCTGCGGCATGTAGAGGAAAGGATATAAGTATGTTTGCTTGGTTGCGGAACGCATTTGAATCATGGATGGATTATCCGAAACAGCCTGGTGACTTGCTGAGCGGACGTTATGATGTTTGTTCGCTTTTAGGCATGGGGAGCTATGGTCTGACCTATCTCTGTTTGGATCGGCACAGCGGACAAGAGGTGACGGTGAAATTGCCCAGACCGAGCAAACGGACGAAGGCAGTTCAGCTATTGCAGCGAGAGGCTCATATTATGCGGCAGATGGAACACCCCAATATTCCGAAGCTACTCGAAAGTGTCGAGCATTCGAACGGAATAGTTGTGGTCATGGAATACATCTCTGGCATGACGCTAGAGGAGCTTATATTTGAACAGGAGCGTTCCTTTACAGAACAGGAATGCGTTGTCTACATTTTGGAGTTAATGGAGCGAGTTCTGTATGTGCATGAACGGGGCTATATCCATCGGGATATCCGCATTCCCAATGTGATTCACCGCGAGGGGAAGCCTTACCTGATCGACTTTGGTCTTGCTCTGGCGGTGGGAGAGCGACAGGAGGATGTATTTACCGAATCCACGCTGGAAAAGCGCGCACCCGAGCGACAGGATGTCGCCGTCTACAGCGATTTGTACGATGTCGGACATTTAATGCTTTTTATGCTGTATAGCAGTTACGAGCCTCAGCCGGATCAACCGCCAGCAAGCTGGCAGGAAGAATTGAAACTGAGTTCACCTGTGCGTCATATGCTGGAGCGTCTTTTGCAGATTCGGCCACGTTATGAGAATAGCCGACAGTTTATGCAAGAGCTGGAGGAAGCATTGTTGCTGCTTGAGATTAACCCATAGATAGTCCCTAAAAATAAACAGGCATTCGCCGCAAAAATGGGGGAATGCCCCCCTTACGCATTTGACCAGGTCTACATACAATGATTCTGTAAATGAGCGAAGGGAGTGTTGTAAATGAGTCATATGTGTGGAGTAGGCGGTATGGGTTGCGGCGTAGGAGCATGGACCTCTGTAGGAGCGATTCTTGTTCTGTTTATTTTGCTGGTGATCATCTCTAAAACCCTGTTTCTGTAATTTCGGTCATAACCGATTTCCTGTAAAATGCACAGATGTTGCCCTGCATAACGAAGGGCGCACAACAATAAAGCGAAGGCCCTTGAGATGAGAAGGGTCTTCGCTTTATAGGGTTTGAAGGAGCCTGTGGCATGCTTCTTGTGGTACGCTCTATTCCGTCGCTACTTCTTGTTGTTTGGCTAAGAACTGGAGTAATGACGGCGTTTATCTTTGTAATATCGGTGCCCATTGTGGCTATTCTTGTAACCGTCTGAAGAAGAATGGTGTTTACGTTCACGTTCGTAATAACGGTCTGAGCTGCTGTATCGCCGCTTATGAGAATGAGAGGTGGAATGTAGCAGGCGGTGCAGTAATTGTTTAAGCATCGTCTAATCCTCCTTCTTACCCTGCCCAACTGACATAGACAGGTTTTTATAAAAAGGTAATACGCAGCAGCGTTAGAACAGGTTCCACTAATTTAAGATTGTAGGGACTTGGCCTGAAATTCCGCAATATCCTTGAACTCTTCTTCGAATTTACGTGAAATGCGGATATAAATCGGTAGTAAATCGCGATAAATCTCCACGTGTTCTGCTACAGGTTTGTGCTGGTGAGTGGTACCGATCATACCGGACACAGCATCCAGCGAATCAATCCGTCCCAGCGCGTACAAGCCCAGAATAGCTGCGCCCAGACATGAGCTTTCCAGACTTTCGGGGATAATGACTTCCTGATCGAAAATATCCGCCATGAGCTGTCTCCATAGCTCCGAGCGTGCAAATCCACCAGTGGCGTGAATGACTGACGGTCTGTCGATGACTTCTTCCATGGCGAGCATGACGGTATACAAATTGAACAGCACACCCTCCAGAGCGGCGCGAATCATATGCTCTTTTTTGTGACGCAGGGACAGACCGAAGAAGGAGCCGCGAGCATTTGGGTCCCACAGGGGCGCACGTTCACCGGATAAGTATGGAAGAAAGAGCAGACCGTCGGAGCCAGGACGTACCTGTTCCGCAATTTGGGTCAGCACATGATATGGATCAAGTCCCAGTCGTTTGGCCGTTTCCACCTCGGAGGCTGCAAATTCATCCCGGATCCAGCGGAAGACTATACCTCCATTGTTCACCGGGCCGCCGATGACCCACAGCTTTTCGGTTAAGGCGTAACAGAAAAAGCGCCCTTTGGCATCCGTGAGCGGCTTATCAACTACGGTACGGATGGCTCCGCTGGTGCCGATGGTAACCGCGACAACTCCAGGTTTGATCGCATTCACACCGAGGTTGGACAAGACACCGTCGCTGGCCCCGATCACAAAAGGAGTCGTCTTCAGTAGACCCATGTCATGCGCATAGGTCTCATCCAGCCCTTTGAGCACATGAGTTGTCGGCACCAGCTCGGATAGCTGTTCCTTCGTCACACCTGCAATGTGCAGTGCTTCCTCGTCCCAGTCCAGCTGCTGCAAATTCATAAGTCCGGTTGCAGAGGCAATCGAGTGGTCCACGACATATTGGTGGAATAACCGGGCAAAAACGTACTCCTTAATGGAAATGAATTTATACGTCTGGGCCGCAACATCCGGTAAATCCCGTGTAATCCACATCAGTTTCGTTAGCGGTGACATGGGATGGATGGGCGTTCCGGTACGTAAGTAAATGTCGTGTCCGTTGTATTCATGTTTGAGCGCTTCGGCCCATTTGGCGCTACGGTTATCTGCCCAAGTGATGGAGGCGGTCAGCGGTTTGCCGTTCTTATCCACCGCCAGTACACTGTGCATGGCCGAACTAAAGGAGACGAACAGCACATGCTCGGCTGACACTCCGCTTTGTTTCATGACCTCTTGCACCGTCGTTACGACAGCTTTGAAAATATCTTCCGGGTCCTGTTCTGCCGCATCCGGCTCAGGTGTATGGAGCGGATAGCCCACATGGTGCTGGGCGGCAATATTGCCGTTTTCTTCGAAAAGCACCGCTTTGGTACTGGTTGTGCCGATATCGACGCCGATCATATATCGGGTGTCTGTCATATTCAATCTCCCCTTCACTTACCGTTATTAGCTCATTATCGTTAAATTAACACACTCAGCAGCATAATCAAACCGAAAGCGACCAGGGAGAGGATGGTTTCCATAACGGTCCATGATTTTAGAGTCTGCGGAACCGTCATATTGAAAAACTCTTTAATCATCCAAAAACCGGCGTCATTCACATGAGACAAGATCAGCGACCCTGCTCCTGTAGCAAGGACGACCAGTTCGACATTCGCGCCGGGAGTAAGTGCCAGCACAGGTGCGACAATACCGGAGCCTGTCGTCATCGCGACTGTCGCTGATCCAGTGGCTACACGAATGAGCGCAGCGACCAGAAAAGCAAATACAATCACATTCATATGGGCTCCTGTAGCGACCGCTGCAATGGCCTGACCTACACCGCTGTCGATCAATACCGTTTTAAATGCACCGCCGCTCCCGATAATTAAGATAATAGAGGCTGTTGGTGCCAGACATTCACTGGTAAAACGGGACAAGTCCTCTTTCTTTAGACCACGTGCATAGCCTAGCGAGAAAAAAGAGAACACGGCCGCAATCAGCAATGCCATAACCTCATCACCAATGAATTTGAAAAATACAGTGAGCGGATGTGTATTGGCCGGGTCTACGATTTCAGCGACTGATCCGCTAAGCATTAGAATAACAGGCAACAAAATAGTGAACAGAGTAATCCAAAAAGGAGGCAACGACCGTCCCGTCGTATTTCTGAACTGCTCGTCCAGCCTCTCGGAAGGTCTGACCATGATTCTTTTGCCAATCCAAGCGCCGAAGACCGGGCCTGCAATAATGGCGGATGGAATGCCCACGATGAGTGCATATCCTATCGTGCGTCCAATATTGGCGTTAAAGGCTTCAATCGCGATCATCGGAGCCGGGTGGGGCGGTAAAAGGCCGTGTACCGTCGATAGTCCTGCCAGCATTGGAATACCGATTTTCAGCAGAGACATATTCATTTTACGGGCAACCGTGAACAGGATGGGAATTAATAAAATAATACCAACCTCAAAAAATACTGGAATACCCACGATAAAGCCTACAATCATCATCGCCCAATGAACGCGTTTTTCACCAAAACGATCCATCAGTGTGGTCGCGATGCGTTCGGCACCGCCGGATTCTGCCATCATTTTACCGAGCATGGTGCCTAAACCGATCACGATGGCGATGGAGCCGAGCGTACTGCCGAGCCCCTTGGTGATGGAGGCAGTAACTTCATGTCCCGGCATCCCGTTAACCAGTCCGAGAAATACCGACGAAAGCAGCAGTGAAACGAAGGGATTCCATTTGAATTTGGCAATCAGCAAAATCAAAAGAATGACGGTAACTAGCGCCCATATGAGCAGGGACGCGTTATGACTCAAGCCGAGTAATGTGTTCATGAAGGTATGCCTCCTTATTCATATAATGTAGCTAAATGTATACTTGTCGACAACTTTAATGTAAAAGAGAACCGCGCCAGCAAGAAACGCATGAAGCGCGGTACATCGACTCTTTGTCACGCATGTTGCGGCTAGGACGATGTCTTTCTGTAGGGAGACAGAACGCTATCGTTAACCGCGTTGCGGGTATCTCGGTAATGATCCTCAATAAATCCCGATAACTCCTGAGCATTCCCTTGACTTAAAGCGTTTGCAAAGGTTCGATGTTTGTGAATCGTGACTTGTGATTCTTCGATGTTGGACGCAAATCGTTGTTCTGTCGCAGCTAACATGACCGTCAGGATTAACTGTCTCATACCGTTCCAGGTATGAAGAATACGGGTATGGCCTGCTTCCAGAACCAGAGCCTCATGAAAATTAAAATCCTGAAGAGAAAATTCAACGACATCCCTGTACTTGAGAGCGACTTCCATTTTGTCAATCATCTGATTCAAAACAGTCACCAATGTGGCATTATCACTATGTACATACCTTTGTACAACAAAATGCTCAATCAGCATTCGCACATCGAATAGCTCCTCCATATCACCGGGTGTCATGCCGACGACAACCGCCCCCATGCGTTCCAAACGGATCAGTCCTTCGCCCGAGAGTGCCTTCAAGGCTTCACGCACCGGAGAACGACTGGTACCAAAATCGGCAGCAATCTGATTCTCAGATAGCACAGTACCTGGCGTCTGAATACCCCGTATAATCTGAAGCCGAAGTTCACAAGCAATCCTTTCCCCAAGCGATGCGCCCTGTAACCAGGTTGTTGGATATTTCATAGGATACTCCTATCTTGGAAATAATTTTGCATACTGGTATACAAGTTATGGAGTATTATATACCCCGTTTAAGATCCTTGTAAACGGTGTCAGTTGACATCGGTTCCATTTCGCTGCTTTTAGCGTTACAATAGAAGCAGAAAAAAGAAGCAGTGAAAAGTGGAACGAACACGGAAAAGAAGGAGACCGTTTAATGATTATCATTAAAACCAAAGAACAAATTGAAAATATGAAAAAAGCTGGAGACATTTTGGCTGCTTGCCACCGGGAGATTGCCAAAATGATCAAGCCAGGCATTACGACACTGGAAATCGACGCTTTCGCAGAATCCTTTATGAAGAAACATGGCGCAACACCGGAGCAAAAGGGCTATAACGGCTACCAGTTTGCAACATGTGGCTCACCTAACGATGTGATTTGCCACGGCTTTCCGAATAAGACACCGTTGAAGGACGGGGACATCGTGACGATCGACATGGTTGTGAATCTGAATGGCTGGCTGGCAGATTCCGCTTGGTCGTATGCGGTAGGTAATGTGTCTGAGCAGGCGCAAAAGCTGCTGGACGTTACCAAGGAATCACTGTATAAAGGGATTGAGCAAGCTGTTATCGGTAACCGGATCGGAGATATTTCCCATGCGATACAAACCTATGCGGAAGCGGAAGGCTTCTCGGTCGTACGCGAATTTATTGGGCACGGCATCGGGGAAGAGATGCATGAGCAACCGCAGGTTCCACATTACGGACCGCCGCACCGTGGACCACGCTTAAAAGAGGGCATGGTCATTACTATTGAGCCGATGCTCAACACAGGCACATACCGCAGTAAAATTGATGCCGACGGCTGGACCGCACGCACGTTGGACGGCGGCTTGTCTGCGCAATACGAGCATACGCTGGCCATTACAGCAGATGGTCCGATTATTTTGACCCAGCAATAAAGCAGGCATCCATCGGTAGCATACAGACTAACGGGTTGAATGAGCTAGACATGTTACAGAAAAAGGGGCTGTCCAGAGGACGGTCTCTTTTTCTATAAGCATCCGCTGCATGTCCGTTCCAGTCCCAGGCATGTTCAGGCAGATCGAATGCTGTACACTGCGAAGACAGAGGGACGCAATCGAGTAGCTCCTTTTTCCGGAATGCATAATGTAGACCTGATAGACCAAAAAGACCAAAAAGACACGGCTCCTGTTAGGAGAACGTGTCTTTTTGGTCTATACAGCAACATGCGAGCATGCATGTTAAAAACCTGTTTGTCAGATGCGAACTTCCGCCTCGTTCGGAACGAACTGACGATATTGGAAATACATACGAAGCCGCCAGTGTAACAAGGTCCCGAAGGCTAGGATGAAAAATAGCCCTGCTGTCTGCGGAATGGTAATGTAATGCTGAATAAATTCATGCAACAGCAATCGGATGATCAGCAGGCTGATCAGGATAAAAAAGAAGGTACGTGAGCGTTGCACGAAAACCAGCCCTTCTTGCAATTCAAATTTGGTGCTGCGGATCAACGGGTAAGAAAAAATAAACCAGCCGACCAGAAAAGCGCCTAGCGCCCAAAGCCAGGGAACCCGTACTTCCGGCACCACAAACATCATAAAACCGGTGCTCATGCCGAGCGGTGGGATGATGATTTTTTTGGCATTAATCGGGCGATGACCTGTCTTCATACGGATGAAAATAGCCGATATAGCGATTAAGATCATACCGAAGGTTGCGCCATATTGCAGCAATGGGGTGCTAATATGAAACATGGACTGGCCCCCTCTATAAGGAATATAAGCGTTATTGGACAGACTGCAAACCTTTTACATTATAGCACACATGCAATGGATATATTTAGTTACAGTCTTTCCTTGGGCAAGCGGATTATACGCCTCTTGGTGGTAACGGGTCCTATAATTAGGTCTCTTTCATACTTATGCGAGTTCCTTTGCTTGTACCTCTCCTTGAGCTGATTTTTTCTCCTGACGCATGATATAACCCATGGCTGCAATAATAAGGATAAAGGCGATCAGTGCGAGAAAAGGAATGGTGATAAAATCGAACCAGTTCAGGTAATCCTGTTCACAGGATACTCTGCCGCAGGAAGTTGAAGTTTGCGCAGCTGCTTTGGCGGCTGCATGGATGCGCTGAATGATAAAATGATAGGCCGCAATCGCGCCTCCAATGATAGCCAACGGCATGACGTAACGACGTATCCCCGAATCTCCTCGAAAATATGCAATTCCGAGCAGAAGGGTCAGGGGATACATCAGAATGCGCTGAAACCAGCACAGCTTACAAGGCTCATACCCCAAAATCTCGCTGAGATACAGACTGCCCAATGTGGCCACACAAGCTACAACCCAGGCGGCAAACAAAGCAATATCCGTTTTTTTAAACGATCCAATCATAGTAACGCTCCTTTTTTAATTCAAATGAGAACAAAATGAACTCACCCGTGTCTTGTCCCATCGGCAGGCATATGCCGATATGTATGTCTTTATCCGTATTGTACTGTATTTTGAGTGCAGGGTCATACTTAAACATATTGACATCATTCACTATCATTTTTATAATTGCAGTAGTTTGGGAAGTTAATGAGGATTCAAGTTAGATATATATTAAGAAATTAGGAGAGTGCCTAGAATGTCGAGCAGTCCAAAAAATGAAACCCTATCTACTATTAGTGAAAGACACGCGGTAAAGAGCTATGTTAAGGATTTTAAATTGCCAGAGGAAGATTTGGAGGCTATTTTGACTGCCGCGATAGAAGCTCCTTCCGCTTGGAACCTTCAACATTGGAAATTCCTTGTCATCGAAAGCGAAGCGGACAAGCAAAAATTGCTACCTATCGCCTACAATCAGGGTCAAGTAGTGGAAAGTTCCGTTACGATTGCCGTATTGGGTGATTTGGAAGCGAACCGCAACACCGTCATTTATGATCAAGCGGTAGAAGCAGGCGCACTGCCAGCGGAAATCCGTGACGCATTGGTAGGTCAAATCAACGGCGCGTACCAAAACCCGCAAGTAGCTCGCGATGCCGCCATCCTGAACTCTGCTTTTGCAGCACAAAACATTATGCTGGCTGCTAAATCTCTGGGCTACGACACTTGCGCAATGGGCGGTTTCATTCCAGCACAATTGATCGAGCAATTCAATATTCCGGCACGTTACCTGCCAACCCTGCTTATTAGCGTAGGTAAGGCACAAGTACCAGCACGTCCATCAGGACGTTTCCCACTGTCTGAAGTTGTTGTAAAAGGTAGCTTCTAAGAAGATTTGTGAATGTAAAAGGGTGTTCCTGCAACCGTTCGTGGTTGGGGAACACCCTTTTTTACGTCGTGTTAGGTGTCAAAAGCCTTTTGGTTAGCCCTTTGTTTAGTCCGAGCGTTTGGACACGAGATATACCAGCTCCAGCGTCAGGATCGGTAGAAAGACAGAAGCCGGATAGGCCAGATAACGCGGCTCCCATTGCGGCTTGAACTTATCCTTAAAGCGCCGAAGCCCCTGAAAGCCGTAAAAATGTCCCCCGTATTGAAAAACAAGTCGAGCCAGCTTTTCCTCGCGCAATGCCTTTTCGCTTTGCCCTACCTGGGACAGCGGTGCCATTCCCAGATTAAATGTCGCATATCCACTCTCCTTGGCCCACTCAATGACCCGTGTGAATAAATAATCCATCGTGCCATTTGGCGTGTCAGGCAAGTGGCGCATTAGGTCAATGGAGACCGTCCGTCCATGATCATAGGCAGGGGCCATCGTAGCGAAAGCGATAACTTTTCTTTCAGAGTCCTTTAGCAATGCAATCGGTGCCAACTGAAGATAGGGCTCTTTGAACCAGCCGAGTGAATATCCCTTCTCCTTGCGCCCGTCCAGCCAAATATTCGAAACATGACGCATCTCCTCAATCAGTGACGCCTCTAGAGGCGGTTGGATGATTTCGAATGAGTAGCCATCGCGGTCAAAGCGGTTTTTGGCGCTACGTAGCGCTTGATTGCTTTTGCCCGTCAGTGTAAAGGATTCCAGCGGCACCAGTGCTTCCTCGCCCAGTTTGAAAAAGCGATAGCCGTTCTCGTGATAGATGGACAAATACTCCGGTGATGCCTGATAAAATACAGCCGTTAATGCATACCGATCTGCGAACCGCTGAAATTCCTGAATCGCTTCACTCACGCGTTCTTTTGGACCGAGTGGGTCACCTAATACAATCAGTTTGTCCCGACTGCGAGCATAGGGAATGACGACCTGTTCATTTTTGGTCCAATACAGATATTTATCGCCCAGAAAAAGCATGTGGGAAACGAGATTACCACCCTGTCGTTCCAAAAATTCTTTTAGCTTATCCAGCTCCTGCGCGTCGGGTAGATTGCTGATACCACGCTGAGGCCGAAGAAAGAAGTACACCGTCAGGAATACCCATGCCAAAATCAGACTAAACACGGCAGTAACTCCGTAATCGCTGCGGTTCATAAAAAAGTCCAGATGAACCTTGGCGTGCAAATGGCGCATAAACGGAGTATTGGAGCCTGCCCCAATGATAAAATAAGCCCCGGTTACAAGTAGAGATAATCCGCCCCATATTAAAATATTGTGCCGATTCAGTGGTGCACTGACCCGATAAAACCGCGAGCGCGAGATCCATAGCATTAACGCCACGAACAGTAGGAATAAGGCTTCTTCAAAATCCAGACCTTTAATGAAGGTGAAAATGGCGCCGGCCAGCAGCAATATCAATGTCAGTCGTAATGCTCTGCGAATACGTAGAGAGATTCCGTGGGACAGGACGACAAGCATAATCCCGATGATGACTGAGATTTCATGCGACAAGCGCATGACGGGCAGGCTGAGCAAATGCTCAGCAAAACGGAGCCGATATAATAGACCTGGCGTAGCTGCCGACAAAAGAAGCACCACGCCGGAGATGAGTACCAGCTTACCAAGCGCCCATACTCCTAGATCTGCCAAAAATCGGAATTGACCAGGCCAACCCCATACCTTCTGCCACGCATTAAGGGAGTAGTCCCAGCCCGTCTCAGCTAGCTGATTCAGGCGCTCGTTACGCGGAATCATTTCCAGCGCGGCTAATACCAAGCCGATGAGCCACGGGATGATGTAATAAAAGACACGAAAGACCAGCAGCACAGCCAGTGCCCGATCTGAGTTGGCTCCCGCCATTTGCAGCCCGAGCAGGGCAATGATGTCGAATGCCCCGACCCCTCCGGGTGCAAGACTGATCAACCCGGCAATCGCGGCTATTACATAAATACCGAACACAGCATGCATCGGCAATTCATGGAGCAAGTGCGAGCCGATCCATGCAAAGGTAAGGCCAGCCAGCAGCCATTCCAGCAGGGAAGCACTGATGGAAGCGGAGATGGTGGACCAGGAAAGCTGTCCTTCTCCCTTGTTGAACCATGTGGAGTACCGTTTGGAGCGCTGCATGATCAGAAATAGCGGCAGGTACAATGCCATTCCCCACAGCGCCCATTGAAGCCACGGATGAGCATCCAGTACAGGCTGTACCGGATACAGATGGACAATGGCTCCCCAAGCCAGCAAAGATAGTCCGGTAATGACGACTGGCGAAAGAAATACGACCGCAGAGGTGATGACACCCAACGGCACCCCGCTTTTTTTATACAGCACTGTGCGAAGTCCCGCTCCTGTAAAGCCTGCAAAACCAAAGACATTATTGAAGGTATTGGAGATCCAGGCATAGCGAAATGTCGTTCCAGGCTTGACCTGAAGCTTGAAATGATGCCTGATTACGTAATCGTATGCGCTCATAGCCGCCACGGCAGCTAGTGAGAACAAGCCAATCTCGATCAGAAAGGTGGCATCCATTCGCCGCAGCTCATGAAGCATACGCGCCAGATTAAAGTCTTTTAGTTCTCGTCCGGCCTCCCATATAATAAAAGCCAGTACAGCCAGTGGTAGCAGAATACGTGTCAATCGTTGCCTGTAGACGGTCATCACGAACTGTACGATTTTAAAGGATTGAATCGGTTTGTGATTAGATTTCATAGATTCACCTGCTTGGAAAAGAATGAGATGTACACGGAATGAAGTGCTTAGATTTCATGCCCGATGAACATTACTATATATTATACCTGTAATAATCGTTTGAATAACAACAGAAGGGTTACGAAATGGGGTTTCAGTTTGATTGCTGTAAATAATTCCAATATAATGATGGAAAACCTAGTGAATTGCTTGGCAATGGAGCTGAACTGGACATGAGTATATGGGATCGTAATCTTTTTATACGTCGCCTGGAGCTGATATGGCCTCCAGATGCTGACAAGAGCCAATATCCGTTTAACTTAAAAGCCTTACACCAGTGGAATGAACTTAAATTCCATCCTTCCGTTACCTATATTATTGGAGAAAACGGTGTAGGTAAATCGACGCTTATGGAGGCAATCGCGGTCGCGTGGGGATTTAATCCAGAGGGCGGTACTAAAAATTTTAATTTTTCTACACAAGCCACGCATTCCTCACTGCATGAGCATATCCGGCTGGTGAGAGGGATAGAAAAGCCGAGGGATGGCTTCTTTTTCCGGGCGGAAAGCTACTATAATGTGGCGACTCATATCGACGAGCTGGATCGCGAAGGTGGAGGCCCACCTATTCGAAACTCCTACGGAGGCA
>NZ_WUDQ01000760.1:0-1424 GCF_009827695.1 Paenibacillus sp. OT2-17
TGTCGTTGCGGTGATTGAGTTGGTCGGTGGGATTGCATTGATTCTTGGATTGCTCACTCGCTATGTATCTGGGCTTTTGGTTATTGTTTTGATCGGCGCCATTTTTACAGCAAAATTGTCCGGCGGGTTGATGGGGAATGGTCAAGGCGCTGGCTATGAGCTGGATATTGCTTTTATTCTGGTAGCTCTTCATCTGGTATTTGCTCCAACGACTCGATTGTCTCTGGATTCTTTGTTCAGCCGTCGTGAGTCAACCAAACAATAATTTTTGATTAGCTTTAGTCCTCCAATCCATGTAGAAAGAGGGAAATCTCATGACAGCACATATTCATGACAACACCAAAATCGGGCAGGTTTCATTAAAGGTTAGTAACTTGGCGCGTTCTATTCAATTTTATACAGAGGTCGTTGGCTTTCAGCTGCTGCGTCAAACGGCGGATACCGCTGAATTGACTGTCGATGGGAAGCATGCGCTACTGATCCTTAACTATATTGAAAATGCAGTTATTCTGCCGCGTCAATCTGCTGCCGGGTTATATCACTTTGCTATTCTTCTCCCAAACCGTGTAGCTCTGGGCCTGTCTTTACGTAATCTGCTGGCTCATGAGATTGAAATCGGACAGGGAGACCATGATGTAAGTGAAGCTCTATATATCCATGACCCTGATAATAACGGAATCGAAATCTATGCAGATCGTCCCCGTGATCAGTGGAAAAAGGATGCAAATGGATTTTACATGATGGGAACAGATCCCGTGGATGCAGAAGACTTGGTTGCGATTTCCGAAAATCAACCTTGGCAGGGACTACCGCAGGGAACGGTAATCGGGCACGTCCACTTCCATGTGTCTAATTTGCTCAAAGCACAGCAATTTTATTGCGATGTGCTTGGCTTTGACATTACGTGCCGGTATGGCTCTTCAGCCTTGTTCGTTTCCGCAGGTGGTTACCACCACCATATGGGCTTGAATATATGGGCAGGTGAAGGAGCACCACCAGCTCCTGAGCACGCTGCAGGATTGGATTATTTTGAATCGATCGTACCGGATCAGAAGGAACTGGATGCCATTGTCGCTCGTTTAGAGGCAGCAGGCTATGGAATGCAAGAACGCGATGGCGCCAAGTATGTAGCTGATCCGTTCCGCATTCAAATTAAACTGATTAACGGTCAAATCTCGTAACATAGAAGACACGCAACAAAAAAGGGTATTCCTATGAGCCGTAAAGGCTGGGAATACCCTTTTTTCCGTATACTTAGAACAAGCTCCAGTCCAAATCCCGAGACATCTTCTCCAGCAAGTGTACACCGGCTGTACTGTTGCCCATACGGTTCAGAGAAGGTCCAACCAGTCCAATGCCATATCGTCCGGGTACCATCGTCATAATACTGCCTGATACGCCGCTTTTGGCAGGTAGTCCGACTT
>NZ_WUDQ01000761.1:0-1420 GCF_009827695.1 Paenibacillus sp. OT2-17
TTTGCTCATAGCCATTCACCATTTGGTGATAGACGGGGTGTCGTGGCGGATTCTGTTTGAAGATTTCTCGACTGGCTACGAACAGGCGATCAAGGGCGAGTCGGTACGATTGCCCTATAAAACGGATTCCTTCCAAACATGGGCACGGGAGTTGTCGTCTTACGCCAATCGTCCTGCGGAGGCATCGGATGAAGCCTACTGGCAGCAGCTGGAACAGGCCAAAGCGGAAGCGGCGCCGCTGCCGAAGGATTTTGCCTACGAAGGCTCCTTGAATGCAGACAGCGAAGTGCTGACGGTAGAGTGGACCGAAGCTGAAACGGAGCAACTGCTGAAGCAGGCCCATCGCGCCTATAACACCGAGGTCAATGATTTGCTGCTGACCGCGTTAGGATTGGCAATGCACAACTGGACAGGCGCGGGACAAGTGCTAGTGAACCTGGAGGGACATGGCCGGGAAGCGATCTTGCCAGAGGTGGATATAACACGTACGGTAGGCTGGTTTACAAGCCTGTACCCGGTGCTGCTGGATACAGATGTCAACCTGACGCTAGCCCAGTGGATTAAAGAAACGAAGGAAGGTCTGCGCCGGATTCCGTATAAAGGGCTGACGTATGGAACTTGGCGCTACTTGTCTCCTGCGTCCCATGCGTTTGCAGTAGAACCGGAAATCAGCTTTAACTATTTGGGACAGGTCGATCAGGATGTGCAAAACAGTGGAATCACATTGTCATCCTATAGCGCAGGGGAGACAGAGGATGCACATTCACCGTTACTCTACACGCTGGATTTGAATGCGATGATCTCGGAAGGCACGCTGCGCTTGACGATCGCTTACAGTCGTAAGCAGTATCGCAAAGAAACGCTGGAACGTGTGGCGGGACTGCTGCAATCCGCTTTGCAAGAGGTGATTACACATTGTGTCGCTCAGGAACAGTCGGAGCTGACGCCGAGTGATGTGTCCTTCCAGGGTCTGACGACTGGAGAACTGGAGCACATGGCAGCGCAGGCCGCACATATAGGTGAGTTGGAAAATGTATACGCGCTGACGCCGATGCAAAAGGGCATGCTCTTTTACAATCTGATGGACTCACAATCGGAAGCTTATTTTGAACAGGCATCTTTTGATCTGCAAGGACATTTTAACATTGCAGCGTTTGCGGCAAGTTTGGATGTATTGGTGCAGCGGCATACGGCACTGCGCACGAATTTCTACAGCGGCTGGAAGGATGAACCGCTGCAGGTCGTGTACCGCAATAAGCGCAGCGAACTCTATGTGGAAGACCTGCGGGATATGGAGGAAGAGCAGCAAAACGAGTACATCCTCGAATTTACGCGCAAAGACAAGCAAAGAGGCTTTGATCTGGCGCAGGATGCTTTGATGCGTGTCGCCGTTTTGCGCATAGGTGAGGATGCGTACCGT
>NZ_WUDQ01000762.1:0-1416 GCF_009827695.1 Paenibacillus sp. OT2-17
CCCCGTAGATGCAGTTGCCCGGGAAAATACAACAACGATACCTGATAAGGCAGACAAGGCTCCAATTGTCCGCAGTGAATAATTGACGACTGCGACCACCTGTCCTACACTGGCATCCCCAGTGGAAATTTGGCCGCGTCCGAACCAAAGTACTGCAATAATCCCTGCATTCATCGTAAACAAAATGAACGGCATCGTCGTTTCTGTCCAGCGTAGAGCGGACACCGTCCCTTTCATCAACTCGCCTCCGTAATGGGCAAAACGTTCGATTTCATGCCGCATCCGCACAAAAACCCGGATGAGACGGATACCTGTCAGATTCTCCTGAATCACTCCGTTAACGTCATCCAAGCGTCGCTGGACACCTTTAAACAAAGTGACCGTCCTCCGCATCATCACCAACACAAACACGAACAGCACTGGGGCCATAACCGCCAATAGCAGCCCAAGCCTGAAATGTACAACCAGTGCCATCACAATACTGCCGATGACTACAAGCGGAACCCGTGTCATAAAACGCAGGCTCATAAACACCGTATCTTGTACTTGCGTGACATCCCCGGTCAGGCGCGTAATCAGCGACGAAGTGGCAAAACGTTTAAACACAGGATACGAAAAGGATTGCACTTTACGGTACAGCTTTTCCCGCAAATCATAGCCGAAGCCCTGACTTGCATGTGAAGCAAAAAAAGAGCTGGATATCCCCGCCATAAAAGCGATAACGGCACTCCCCACCAATACACTGCCCCATAACCAGACGACGGACAAATCCTGCTGTCGGATGCCCTCATCAATGATTTTAGAGATCAAATATGGCTGTGATAGCTCTACCGTCAATTCCAGCAACATCATCACGAGCGCTGCGATGGCTGGAACCCGATATTTTTTTAGAAAAGAAAACATCATTCCCACAAGCATTCCTCCAATTGCCCATAGCCGTCCTTCCAGATCAGCGTGTAATGGTTATAAGATTCGAACCTGTCTGCTGTAAAACCATATATACGCACTTTATACAGCACTATATTTTATTATACCCTTCTGAACGGCTTCGTTTAACCAGCAAATTGGAGACTCCGGTTGTGAAATTAAAAGATATGCAAGAAAGCGTTCCAGTCACGGTCACACTCACCGGACGGGAACGCTTTTTCGGTTATATCGGCAGCTCTGCCGGATAATACTGCAGCCAGCGCCTTAAATCCGCGCTATGAATGACACGCTTGGGATCTTCACCGACTAGGCGAAGCCGCTCCAGCAGGAACTTGATTTCACCGGAGCCTGCCTCGATTCCTTCCTGCTCCAGCATATATTGAACTGCACTTCTGCCCGAATGCTTGCCGAGTACAAACGAATGGTATTCGCCCATGAATCCGGCATACATATCAACGGTCTGCTAAAGGAGCGCGCCGCCTATCAGGC
>NZ_WUDQ01000763.1:0-1413 GCF_009827695.1 Paenibacillus sp. OT2-17
TTGCCAATCCACTTTTAATCCCAACTCTTCCCCAACAAAACGCAGAGGCACCATGACTCTCCCGCTTGTCATACGGGCAGATGCATCCAGTCGAACTGACTTGCCATCCACCGTAGCGCTTTGTGCACCGTTCTCCATAGTTATATTTTTGTTCTGTGCTGTAATCGTTACCGTACCGGACGATTCCGACCAGTTGACCTGAGCGCCCAATCCCTCACTAATCACTCGCAAAGGAACCATCGTAACATTGGCTCCCTGTACAATATACGGTGACGCGTCACTTTGCAGGGACTGTCCGTCCAATATAATTTCAATATTACCAGTTGGAGCTGCTTGAACTCCAGGAACGATGGCAGTCTGCACTGCTAAGAGTAGGCCAGCAGCCAATGCCACTATTTTCTTTCGATTCATATTATTACAATCCTCCGCTAACCCTGTTAATTTTAACCCCTATCTTGTCCTGCTATATAATGGATAGACGCTAATAACCGGATATTTGTTGCGGTCGGGACAAATAAAAAAGCATCGTCCGTAAGGACAGATGCTTTTAGGAATCTCCACTCAATTCCTTGTGTATGTCATGAAGCTGGCGCAAGCGATCTTCATCCCGACGAAAATACTCAACCAATGTTTCGATACGGGTGATGGAATCCCAGCTCAAATGATGCTCAATACCTTCCACATCTTTATATATTAGGTCCTTGTCAACCCCAATCATATCCAGAAATTGCTCTAATAACTGATGGCGATCAACCAACCGTTTGCCGACCTTTTTCCCTTTCGGTGTCAAAATCAGTCCCCGATACTTCTCATATACAAGATAATCGTCCTTATCCAACTTCTGAATCATTTTGGTGACGGACGAAGGATGCACCTCTAACCCCTCTGCGATATCCGAGACACGAGCATAACCCTTCTCATCAATCAGTTGGTAAATGCGTTCCAAATAATCTTCCATGCTTGGCGTTGGCACTTGTTTCCCTCTTTTCTGTTATTGAACGGGCGCTTACCGCCTTCATTTCCTGCGTTAAACCTACTATGTAATGATACATGTTATCATTGCCCATTGGCAAGTCTCATCCCTCCACTCACAGCTATTGCCACGATTTGTTCAATTTAAGCGGGGCACACTAATATCGTCGTCCCTGTATCGTTTATTTCTGCGGCAATATGTTAAAGTTGGACACCAGAGCACTGTGGATTTATTTCGAAAGGAGCGTTAGTCATGTCTACGCTTGAGCGTACTCCTGTCCAAACCAGAGGAACCAAGCCATTTTTGCCTGATCTGGTGTTTTTTGAGCCAGACGCACTGAATTATCCTAAGGGCCAGCGTATTATGGATTGGGTTAAAGCCAAGGATATTCCGTATCGGATGACTACCTCTCACAACCGAATTACCAATTTACCAGGTGA
>NZ_WUDQ01000764.1:0-1410 GCF_009827695.1 Paenibacillus sp. OT2-17
CGGAAACGACGTGTTAAAGAGAATGTTCATGTTGTTGTTATTGGTGGGGGCACTGCCGGCATGGAAGCAGCATGTACGGCAGCCGAAGTAGGCTGCAAAGTAACCCTCTTTGAGGAGAAACCAGAGTTGGGCGGCTTGGCTCGTGATATTGCCCGCTTGCCGGACAAAACACGTATCAATGATTTCCCTGATTATCTGATTCAACGCACCAAACAGTTAACCAATCTGAACATTGTAACAGGGACCCGAGCCGATTTGGCGATGATTAGTGCCCTGAATCCTGATATTATTGTCAATGCGACGGGGTCCACACCACTTCTTCCGCCAATTGCAGGTTTGCATGAACAACTGGGCAAACCGGGCACAAAAGTGTTCTCCATCTTTGATCTTTTGCACAACATGGAGAAATTCCAGGAGTTTGAAGGTAAATGCATTGCTGTAGTTGGTGGCGGAGCTGTGGGACTGGATGTCGTCGAATATTACGCAGAGCGTGGAGCAGAAGAGGTTTCCATCATTGAGATGATGCCGCTACTGGGTAAAGACCTGGATATGATTACTCGCATTTCCATGATGAAAATGGTAGAGGAGCGGGAAGTGAACGTCCATACGGAAACAGCTTTGACAGAAGTGTGTAGCGACCGCTTCAAAGTAAAGCATGGAGAACAGGAGTTTGAGATTCCTTTTGACCTTGGATTCGTATGCTTGGGTATGCGTTCATACAGTCCGCTGGTGGACAGCTTGCTCGAATATGGTAAAGAACATCAAGTAGAAGTTATTAATATCGGGGATAGTAAACAAGCTCGTCGTATTATTGATGGCACACGTGAAGGTCGCAATATTCTGAAAACCATTCAACGGGTTGACGAATTTAAACATGAGTTTTCTTATTCTTACTGATTTGACAATACAAGTGATGGGTGTTCACGATGGCAACTCAGTGAATATTGAGGTTGAAGAGACGGCTTGTCTTTTCAGCCTTTTTTATTTGAGTTTTTCCTGGAAGAAGATTGATTCCTCTGTTATTTTAAAGGTAAACTATGGAAAGCAAATATAGTAAGTAAGGCTATCTTAACTTGGGGGGATGAGCGTGAATCGACTCTTTAGTGAAATACCGGGTGCCAGCATGTGGAGCAGCGTGGAAGAGATTCATAAAGGCTGGTCTAGTGACAAAAAATATTATATTCAAACCACTGACGGTAGGGAATTGCTGCTAAGAATGGCGAATATGGTTCATTATGATAAAAAGAAACGCGAGTTTGAAGCTGTAACAAAGCTGGATCACGTGGAGAATCTGTTCATGTCCCGGCCGCTTGAATTTGGGATTTGTCATGATGGTCAATCTGTGTATTCTCTGTTCACCTGGATCGAAGGGAAAGATGCTGAAGAGATTATCCCCACGTTAACTGCAGC
>NZ_WUDQ01000765.1:0-1409 GCF_009827695.1 Paenibacillus sp. OT2-17
AATTTGCAGCAGTTTCAAAAATTTAAGATTATGCGGTCCATTACAGATAAAGTGATTATTTCTGAAAGTACTTTGTTCCATTACTCGCAATGACGTCTTTGTACCAATGAAAACTTTTCTTTCTAATTCTTCTAAGCGTGCCAGAACCGTCATTGTTTTTGTCCACATAGATGTAACCATACCGCTTCTTCATTTCGCCGGTACCGTTACTCACAAGATCAATCGGCCCCCAACTTGTGTACCCTATAATATCACCCCCATCTTTTATTGCTTCAGCAATCTCTGCAAAGTGAAGATCCAAATACGAGATGCGGTAATCGTCTTCAATGGTATCGTTGTCCATAAGAGTATCTTGCGCACCAAGTCCATTCTCAACGATAAACAATGGTTTGTTGTACCTTTCATGCAACGGTTGCAGGTAATACGCATGCCTTTTGGATCAATCGTCCATCCCCACTCGGAAGTTTCCAAGTAAGGATTGATTACGGAACCAAACACATTCCCATCCGTAAAATTTTTCATAATTTCAGGATCAGCACTGGTACAACGGCTCGAATAATAGCTGAAACCGATGTAATCCACAGTATATGTCTTCAAAATCTCCAAATCTTCAGACTCAAGCTGTAGCTGAATTCCATTCTCGATGAAAAAGCGTTTGGCATAACCGGGATACTCCCCCTTTGGACTGCACATCAATCAAGAAGTATGAATCACGCTCCATTTTCATTACTTCCCAGTAATCTTCCGGATTGCTACTGTATGGATACACATTTCCAGCCGCCAACATACATCCCATCATGGCGTTAGGAATAATTTCATGACAAGCCTTGACTGCGAGTGCACTTGCAACCAGTTCATGATGCGCTGCTTGATACAGAACTTGTTGTTTGTCCTCGCCTTCTTCAAAAATAATGCCCGCTCCTGTATAAGAAAGATGCAATAACATATTAATTTCATTGAATGTCATCCAGTATTTCACTTTATTTTTATAGCGTTCAAACAGTGTTTTAGAGTATTTTCAAATAGTTTAATCATGATTCGGTTTTTCCAGCCGCCACACGTTTTCGCCAAGTTCACGGGTAAATCAAAGTGACAAATCGTAACGACAGGCTCAATATTGTACTTCAGAAGTTCATCAAACACGTCATCGTAAAATTGCAATCCTGCTTCATTTGGAGTTATATCGTCACCATTGGGAAAGATACGGGCCCAGGAGATCGACATTCGAAATGATTTGAAACCCATTTCAGCAAAAAGCGCGATATCCTCTTTATAACGATGATAAAAATCGATAGCTTCATGTGAAGGATAAAACTCGCCTTCCTCGGGTACAAATGAATTTAAGTTGCCAGTCGAAACCTGATTACGTTTGGCCCCGTCGGCATCAAATCAATGGTCGTCAGTCCCTT
>NZ_WUDQ01000766.1:0-1406 GCF_009827695.1 Paenibacillus sp. OT2-17
TCCATTTCCTGTTTGATGGAATCCAGCGAGTGACCCAGATTTTGCATTTTTTTGCGAATTTCATCATCGCTACTGGATTCAAGCATAATTTTATACAAACTTTTTTCAATGGATTCTTTCTTCTCAAACTTCTCCAGAATAACGTCCAATCCGCCAATGACCATCTCAAACATATTTATCTTTTCATGCAGCAGATGCAGGATATGCTCCTCAATCGTTCCAGTTGTGGACAAGTTAAAAATATTAACATCATGCGTCTGTCCAAGTCGATGTACCCGTCCGATCCGCTGCTCCACGCGCATGGGATTCCACGGTAAATCGAAGTTAATCATATGGTGACAAAATTGCAGGTTAATGCCTTCACCACCCGCTTCGGTGGCAATCATGACCTGAATGCGCCCACGGAACAGATCCATCATCCAATCCTTGCGTCCACGGTTCATGCCGCCTCGGTAAGGAACAGCAGATAGGCCACGGTCACGGAAATAGTTCAGCAAATACTCCTGTGTGGCTCGGTATTCTGTAAAAATGATCACTTTTTCGTTCATCTGACGGATAAGCTCAAGCGCTTTTTCTGCTTTGGAATTGGCCTTGATCGCTTTAATGTGTGCAACCAAATCCCAGACACGATCGCGTAGAGGAGAGTCTGGAGCCATCTTTTTGGATAAATTGACCAGAGTCACGAACACAGCATCCCGGCTGCTGCACACTTCCCGTTGAAGGGTGACGAGAGACAGCATGCTACTTAAATTTCCGCCATTCGCCTGGTATTGCTCTTTGACAAAAGAGGTCACCCCATCGTACAGCGCTTGCTCTTCCGGCGAAAGTTCCAAGTGAATGTTGGAAACATTTCGTTTGGTGAATTGAACCGGGCCTTCTCCGCGACGATTGCGGATCATGACTTTAGACAGCTCATCCTTGAGCTGATCTTCATTTTTAGGCAGACGTTTATCTACAACAAAGTTGGCTGAGAAATCGCCATGTCTTCCCAATTGACCGGGCTTGAGCAGTGTAATCAGGTTAAACAGCTCAGACAGATCGTTTTGTACAGGTGTTGCTGTCAGGAGCAAACAATATTTTTTACGCAGCTTCATAATGAACTGGTAGTTGGATGTCTTTTTATTTTTCAGCTTATGAGCCTCGTCTATAATGAGCAGGTCATAATCGGTATCTAGCAGGATGTTACTATGGGGTTCCCGCTTGGCGGTATCCATAGAGGCCACGACGACCTCGGAAGACCAAGAATACGCTTTCTTCTGGGCGACAGCGGGAATACCGAATTTGCTGTTCAGCTCACGCACCCATTGTAGGACCAGGGATGCGGGTACAAGAATAAGCACTTTGGAAGCCAGCCCGCGAACCAGATATTCTTTTAGGATCATTCCAGCTTCGATCGTTTTGCCTAG
>NZ_WUDQ01000767.1:0-1406 GCF_009827695.1 Paenibacillus sp. OT2-17
GCAGCTTGGATATCAATTCAAGTGGGAACCACAATCCTATAAAATCTCAATTCAAAAAAATAGTACCGATATGTCCATGTATGTAGGCCGTACATCGGCTGATGTGAATGGAAAAACAGTTAGTCTGGATGCACCTCCTGTGCTTCGGGGAAGCTCGACCATGATCCCATTGCGTTTTGTTGGGGAGCAAATGGGGCTAAAAGTAGATTGGAATAATAAAAGTAAATCCGTAAATCTCAGTCAAAAGGCTGTAACTCAACAAGCGAGTAAACAGTCTCAATCCCAACCATCGTCGCAAACGTCAACACAGAGTACAACAAGCACCAATAAAACGTCTTCAGCAACAGCGACGACAATAAATCCAGTTGAAGCAGACAAGCATACTGAAGCCGCATCTTCACCAGCCAAGCAGCAAAATAAAGAACAGACCACAGCAAATGCGTTGCTTGTACAAAATATTACTTTTGGGGGTGAAACGTTAAAGATTTCTCTGAACAAAGATGTTACCCCTAAAGTATCCAAAATGACGGGGAATGATCGTATTGTTGTAGATTTACCCGGGGCTTCACTGGCGACTGATTTTCTTCAGCCGTTCCCGATTCGCACCGATGGCACGCGGGCGTTGACGAATAGTGACGGCGAGGATGTGCAGGAAATTAGATTTGCTCCCACAGATGGACAAAATGGGGGCGTACGCATTGTCATTGCTTTAAATCAAGCACGTGATTACGATCTTTCAACCAATGGCCTAGGCGATATCACCCTTCAATTGCGTGAGCGTAGTGTGAATCCGGTAGTGGTAACACCAACGAATGTCGAAGGACGGCGAATCGTCGTCATTGATCCCGGACATGGTGGCAAGGACCCTGGGGCAGGTAGTGTGACTGGGCGACATGAAAAGGAATTTACATTGGCGGTAGCGTTAAAGGTCGAGCAGCTTCTACAAAATGATCCTGACATTCAAATCGTATTGACTCGCAATGGAGATACGTATCCCACGCTGGATGAACGACCACAACTGGCTAATAGTCAACAGGCAAGCGTGTTTGTATCCATTCATGGTAATAGTATGCTAGCTTCAGATAAAGGAAAAACCAATGGCTCTGAAACCTATTATGCACGCCAGGACAGTTTGGCACTGGCAAAGGCGATGCATAAATATCTTGTAGCGGCTAGCGGATTTAAGGATAATGGCATCAGGGTGGCAAACCATGTGGTGACGAGAAAATCACAAATGCCCGCTGTATTGCTGGAATGTGGCTACCTTAGTAATCTATCAAATGAAGCAGCCATGTTCACAGAAGAAACACAGGAGAAGATCGCCGAAGGTATTGTCGATGGGTTGAAGGAGTATCTTGGAACAGGCATAGGAGCAACTGAATCACTTAACTAAGGATGTTTACAAT
>NZ_WUDQ01000768.1:0-1403 GCF_009827695.1 Paenibacillus sp. OT2-17
CCAATAACATAAATATCATTTCTATAAACAGCGGAAGTTGCTGTAGAACGAGCCGTAGGCATGCTACTTCCTGAGGCCCATATATTATCTTTCGGATCATAAATTTGAACATCGTTATATGGGTTTGATTCTGAAGAACCACCGAAAATAAATATCTTGCCATTCAATTCAGAAACAGCACTTAACACCTTAGGATTTTCCATAGTCGTTTTAATCGACCATTCATCGCTTTCAGCTTCTGCTTTTACCTCTAAAGCTGACTATTCAAGAACACTATCACTACAATTAAAATACTCCATAATGCTTTGATTTTACTTATCACTCGATCTCCTCCTAGCCATATATGGAACTATTACGAAGATAAATCATTCTTAAAAACCTGCCTAAACATAAACTTGCTGATCTATAAATATAATCTAAATATTTTCATATTCATTTTTTAATGGGTATAAAAAAGACTCATACCAGTTACCCAGTTGAGCCTTTCACATCTACTCTAATTCAAACTGGTCAACGAAAAATCTCTGCCGACCAATTATGGTTAGCAGAGATTTCTGTTCTATTTGAGCATTCACTTACCTCAAACGTTAAGGATTTTTTAATATTTAATTATAGCTGATCCTGCTTTAGCCCACTCTTTTGATTCTAATTGAATCCATCCATATACTTTTGAATCAGAGTTGATCTTTTGTTTTATCAGAGAAAGGTTCTCATAGCTACTGGAACCGTAAAGACTCCCTGTTTTTGGTGCAATTTTTACTGATAACGTATTTTCTATACTCGGTGTATTTTCATCACTTGTCCAGACCAAACGATTATTATAATTGGCATTAAAAGGATTTTCCAAACCATTAATTGAAAATTTCACTCTTTTCCCTGTAACTGATACATCTGTATATGCCGTGTCATCTTTTAATATTACTGATTGTGATAAAACTATTTCTTGATTTTCAAAATTTTTGTAAGTGTCAAGCGTTACAGCTGCTGCATCTGCAGAAGCTGACAACGGAGCAATAATTGAAAACAAGAGAGCGATTATGGAAAAACATAAAGTAGCTTTCCTTCCTAATTTCATTCTCATTTTTTTGTCCTCTCCTTCTTTTAATACTCATTAATAAACAGCTTAATGACTGTCAAAGTAAGGGGAGCTTTGTCTGACATGAAAAATACACATTTGATTAAGTCTCCTTTTTCGCGTCCACTCTAAATTCAAACTGCTCACGAAAGAAATAAGATCCGTTAATCTTAATTAACTCCGGTGTAATCTTCTCCAACTGCGCCGTAGTCCACAATATCTATCAAATCCTCGCCCAACGGTTGTATTACACCAAACAACTTGGTGATATAAACAAACAAATTCAATAAACAATATTTTTCACCCTAACTAAAGAAAAGAACATCAG
>NZ_WUDQ01000769.1:0-1400 GCF_009827695.1 Paenibacillus sp. OT2-17
GGGCAAGAAACATCGCTGGCAAGGCAAAGTCCAGACCAAAAGCCTCCGGCCGGGAAATCCAGTTCCCGAGAACCCCTCCCGCTACACAGGATGCAATCCAGGCGAGATAAGCTGTAATATTAAGCCCGTTCATCCAGCGGTCACTGACCTGCCCGCCTTTAGCCAATTTATCCGACGCTACTCCAAAGGATTCGTCCGTCAAAAGAACACCGATGCCTATGTTTTTCCACAATGAATATTTAGAAAAGTAAGGAGCCAGCGACGCACTTAACAGCAGATGACGAGCATTCACAATGAAAGTCGTTAAAATAATAACGGATGGAGGACTGGCTGCAGCCAGCATCGAGCACATGATAAACTGGGAGGCTCCTG
The DNA here is from genome assembly GCF_009827695.1 of Paenibacillus sp. OT2-17. Classification (NCBI taxonomy): domain Bacteria; kingdom Bacillati; phylum Bacillota; class Bacilli; order Caryophanales; family Paenibacillaceae; genus Paenibacillus; species Paenibacillus sp. OT2-17. The sequence goes on from NZ_WUDQ01000769.1 coordinate 373, forward strand.
CGTATACAAGCGCCGACATGAAGGCAATTTCCATGGTGCTAACCCCTGATGAAGCGCCCACAATGCCTGCCGCAAACCCAATACATACATAACCGAGCAATGTAGGAATACAATCTTTAACCCCTTGTAAAAAGCTGAGTGAATCGTGCTTCGTTCCGCTCAACTCCGAAGCTATGGACATTTTAACCTTACCCCCAGTGTATAAATTTTATAATAGTATATAACGTAAGTTGTAAAGCATCAATATATTATACGTTTGTATGTTATGCTGAATAGTTCCTACAGGAGAATTGCTCTTAAAAAGCTGTTGTACTGTTGACAACCCAATGAAGGCTATGTATTTACCAAAAAGGTTCGGTCGTGTTCCGGTTCCAGACGATTTGGCAGCAGCCAGTCATCCAAAAGTGGTGTTCAAATGTGCTCCCGATGAGCTCTTCGAAATGGAAAATGAGCAAGAACTGATGATGAACCAAAGCAGCTCGGATGTGTTCATACAAGGGCTGTTTTGACTGAATGGGGAACTCGTAAAGAAAGGGCGTCCCAGTCAGTTCATGACTTATGGGACAACCCTAAGGTGGTGATTTATATAAGCTCCTGCCGCTTTTTCAGATATCCGTAGAGAATGATTCCCGAGATCGCGCAGATGGCTGCGCATAGACCGATAACTCCATATCCCGCCTGAAGTCCGCGCAGTATGCCAAGCTCAGTGGTTGCGCCATAGACTATCTTGACCCCTTCGATTACCCAGCCGATCACATAGTTGCCAATGACACTACCTATGCCCATCAGCGTGACGACGAACGTAATAGCTGTATCACTGTCCTTCGGATATCTCCTTGCTATGAACGCCATCACGGTCGGATAGATCATTGCAATACCTGCACCCGATACGGCAAAGAGAAACGCCAGTCTCTCTCCACCCGCGATTGCTGCGAACGTACATATCGCTGAGAAGGCGGAGAATAGAATCGTCGAAAGCACGAACCCCATCCGGTCTGTGAGTGGACCAAGCAACAGGCGCCCCAACG
>NZ_WUDQ01000076.1:0-13646 GCF_009827695.1 Paenibacillus sp. OT2-17
GCAAAGGAACTCCTACGATTGGAGGCGGTAAGGGGAACGGTATTCATCCGTTAAAACACTTGGCTGGTCTAGCACTCCAAGGATTGATTAACCAGTATGAACATGATCAAGCGAGACAAGCCTACTATAGCAAGTGGATTCTTGGAAAAGTGTTTACGAGTGCGCGTCATATAGCGCATTCCGGTGGCCCACTGGAACTGGTTCAAAACCTGCTGAAAGAGTCTAATGCCATGGTTCATGCGTATCAGCAGATTCCTGTAGATCTTAGACAACGCTGGAGAGCCAATTATGACCGCTACATGGCTCAACAAGCAAAGCCAAAGCAAGAAGAGGAATCTCAGTCGTGGTGGGATCTTATGGCGGCAGGCCAGCTCCAAAATGCGGAAAACGAAGCCATTATGGCGAAGCAGATGGCGAACGAGTTGGAGTATACTGTAGATGTGAGTGGAGAAGTTGTATTAGGAGCAGCAGCCGCAGTTGTAGAAGATTACTCGTTTGGAATAATGAATAAGGAATACTCCTCAAATCATCCGATGGCGCGTAAAACAGGTGAAGTGATCGGACATTCCTTGACAACTGTAGCCGGAGCCGTAGAAATGACGGGTGCAGTGGTAGAAGGATTCTTTGGTGGTTTGGTAACGAGCACAGGAGTAGCAGCACCTGTAGGCGTGGGTGTTATAGTACAATCTGCCCTTTTGGGAGCACATGGGGCAGGGGTAACGTATACCGGAGCATCCAATAGTGTGCAAAGTGCTAAGGATCTGTATCGAATGTCTAAAAGCGAGGGTCCAAATAGTTCACCACCCTCTAAACCTGCTGGCGCAAAGTCAGGCAAGAGCGAAGGAACACCTACCTCGCAGAAACCAAGCAAACTAAACGAGAAGCTTCCTGAAACTAAAGAGACGAAACAAGTTTCCAATAATTTCAAATGGGGAAATCCTAAAAGTACACCAACGTATGGGCATACTTTTTCTGAGCATGGTGCAAAGAAAAAACCCAATCAGCTTATTGATAGAGCAAGAGGAAAGGGGCACCAAATCAGCCAATGGATTGACGAGAATAGTGCAGCGGACTTTCTTGCAGAGGTAGCAAAAAAGGGGCCCGGTGTTCATGAAGTTCCACTACCATCCACTATTAAATCAAGAGGATACTTGCCAGATGGTACTGAAATAAAACCTGATATGGCTAGAGTTATAGTAAAAGAGGATGGTGGAATTAGATCTGCTTTTCCATATAGCAGCGCTCATCCTTCAGGAATAGGAAAATAATAAAAAGGAGAAATAACCATGGAGAATATATACCCAGAGTATGTTACTAAAAGTGCAATTGAAGGTCTTGTAAAGAAAATCAAATTACCTGCTCCTGATGAGTTTTCACAAGATTGGGAGTATGAAGTGTCGGATTCTTCAAGAATAACCGAATTTTTATACGCCTATGAAAATATCGAATTAAACAAAGAAGAAAAATTTGCTTTAATGATTATTATTATTTCATCATTCAATGATGCCATAGTAGAAGGAAAGGTTGAGGAGAATTGGGCTAGTTTTATCAGATATCATCTTCTTCAAGATATTAGTATTCATAAGAATACTATTTATTATTGGTCGATGTTGGATGAGGATGATCTGGAAAATTGTCATGCTGTAACATCTTTCATGAGAGAGATTGTAAATGTCGCCAAATTAGATGATCAAGACTAAAGTTCTAGCGGAATTAATTTAATGGGTTTCATCAGTTAGTACAATACAACAAACCAAACACAAAACAACTTGATAATACGCTTGATAAACTTTCAAGGCTTATTCCAACTTGATCTAATGAGTAGGAGTAAGCTTTTTGCATGTCAAAATCAGTAACTACATAACATAGCAAGTTACTTCCTACACAAAATAATAACTTGCCATCCCTCCCCATCAGAGTTAACATACACACACTCAAATAACAGGAGGGAAATATGCTATGTCCATTTGGCCAGATTGGTTTCAGGAAGCGTTACACCAACGATTTTATCAATTAGAAATTGCAAGTGAGTAATGGGCTTCATATTCAATAGAGGACAAAAATCTATTCACTCAAATTGAGCAATTAAAACCAACCAAAACGTGTATATCCAACGTCTATTAACTGAATGGGAAGAAGGCTATAGGCTAACAGTTAACCCAACACAAACAGTCTATAGTTTCTTTATTCCATAAATTCATTTAACAGTGATATATTAATATAGAATGATTTTATCTATAGTCATTCCACTCTTCAAAAACGTGAGAGGAAGAAATATGTGATTGAAAAAATTATACACCTAATAACAAACGCTACTTTAGATAAAGATGATCGTGTTATAGTAGCTGCTCTAAAGTTATTAAAAAATGATTGCAACCTAGAAGAATTAGAGGGTGACTACTTTGCTCAACTTGTTAGTATGATTCCTCTGGTTAAAGAAAGGAGTACAAAGGCACTTTTAATCGAAACAATTGTGGAATCTCCAGAATTCGTTTCCGACGATACGATACTGGACGAATATGTGAAACTTATATCCGAAGGTGCGACTAACGTTCAGGAAGCTACAAGATGTTTAGGTGCATTTACCGCTTCCGGCTCTACAAACAATCAAATATTCATACAATTGGCCTATAAATTAAATCATAAATTTGCCGTTGAAATACTAGTTTCAATGGGACGTTCTAATTGGGGAGAAATCCCTCATTACCTAGAATCATTCGCTCAAGAGGTTCAAAAAACACAAAGGATAAGATATCGTTCAGGAATAATTGCGGCCTTTTTATTAATTGTTCATCCTCTGTGCTCAGAATACGCCCATGTCAGTTCGTTATCTTTTGGATATCCATTTACTGAAGCGGCTACGAGTGATTGGGCGTGGGTAACTCCAAAAAATACAGAAAATATAGTACAAAAGAAAATAGTAACCTCAAGAGAAGCTGACATATTGGTGAAATTAGGGGGCTTATTACGAAATAATAATATAGACTTGAATTCAAACGAAATTGCAAAGCTCTACACCGAGTTTTTTGAAGATAAGAACCCATTTGATGTTATTTACACTTTGCCAAAGTAGATAAAAAATTGGTAAAAAATCAAAAGCTTATTCCAACTTCAATCTATGAGTAGGGATAAGCTTTTTTTCTAAAGATCTGGCTGATTTATATACACACAGTTAGCCCTATAATAGATTTTGCAAAATGTTGTCGTGATCACGATCACGGTTTAGACTGTAAATTTAAGTTAAAATACAAACAATTTTAAATTTTATTTCATCTAAAACCAAAGATACTGTGATGGATCACAAAGAAAAAACAAGGAAGTGTACAAAGATGAAAAGAACTGATTTACCTCTTGTCTATTCATGTTCTGGATGTTCCTCCGCAGCACAAACCGCTAACATGATCGCTATACGAATGGATCGAGAAAAAGTCGCTGAAATGTCCTGCATAGCTGGTGTTGGTGGTGATGTCAAACCCCTTGTCAGAACAGCAAAATCGGGACGTGACATCATTGCAATTGACGGCTGTCCCTTGTCCTGTTGCAAGAGTTGCTTAGCAAGGCATGAAGTTCAACCCAAACACTATTTCCTGCTGTCTGACTTTGACGTACCCAAGATAATAGGAGAAGATCCTAACCCCGATCATTATAGGAATGCTTACACACAAATCTTAGAACAAATTTGACAATAATTCTTAGTCAAAATTAAGGTGTGTATCGAAAGATGGCTCACCCATTTTTTTATTCCTTTGAGGTGTTGGTACAATATACAGTAAAAGTATAGTTGGCTCTTATTAACAATATAAGTAAATTAGTTTTTACTGGTGGCTCCTATCGCATCTTTAAGGGCCACCAGTATTTTTTTACTCCCAGTTTAATCCAGAGTCATTTTTTAAATTTTTAAGTAGCTCATGCAACATCTGGCAAAGCGTTTTTCGAACACTTTTCTTACAAGTACTAAACATTTATTCTCTTTTTTTAATTATTTTCAGATAACTAAGGTTCCCCCTCCTATATTACAAGCTCCCCCGCTCCTTGCTGCCTTGTAAAATTACTCGTCGTTACCATCCAAGCAACACAGCAACTATGTACCTGCTTACCAGCCTTGAGTTGGAGTACTATATCATTCTCAACATCACGTTTCCAGCATTTGCACTGAACGGCGATTTTATAGCTCTCTTTGCCTTTGAGAATTACTTTGCGTAATAGCGAAGAGCCTAAAAATAAACGTAATGATGAAATCGGTGAATATCACAATATGACAACAGATGTTATATTATACTTGATTGAAGTTAAGCAAAGGAGATGCTTATAATGAATCAAGAACCAAGTCAGCAATTAGGTGAGATTATTGAGCAGTTCATACATTCATTTATAGCAGAAAATAACAATATTCGATCCCGAAAAGTAATCAACACTGCAGATGGGGATACAATAGCTCATTTAAGGGGAATTGGTTTTCCGAAAAAAGGAAGACCGATACAAGAGGTCGTCGATGAAATGAGGAAAAACGTCTATCCTCACCAAACCTTCATGCAACACCCTCGCTTTTTCGCATTGGTTCCTGGTCCAATGTCTCTTTACTCGTGGTTAGGAGATATCATGACCAGCGCTTATAATACCCATGCCGGAAGCTGGATGCTGAGTTCAAGCGCAAGCCTTTTAGAGGGGGAAGTGATCCGGTGGATGTGTGACCAAGCAGGATATCCCAATACTGCTGGAGGCTTATTTCTGTCGGGCGGATCGCTGTCGAATTTGACCGCTTTAGCGGCTGCACGCAATGCAAGGTTATCCGAGCAGGAATATGCCATTGGTACTGCTTATGTTTCAGATCAAACTCATTCATCGGTCGCCAAAGGGTTACGCATCCTCGGATTCCGTGGTGATCAAATCAGAAAGATTCCAAGTGATAAAAATTTTCGTATGGATGTTTCAGCCTTAGAAAAAAAAGTAATGGATGATCAGGCGGCTGGCATGAAGCCTTTTGCGATCATTGCCACGGCAGGCACAACCAATACAGGAAGCATTGACCCGTTAAACGAAATTGCTGACCTATGTGAAAAACATAACATTTGGTTACACGTGGATGGAGCTTACGGTGCATCGATTTTGGCTTCTTCGAAATATAAACCCCTTTTGAGCGGGATATCGCGTTCAGATAGTGTCACCTGGGATGCACACAAATGGCTAATGCAGACCTATTCCTGTAGTGTGGTTTTAGCCAAAGAAAAGCAGCACCTCGAAAATTGCTTCAGCACACATCCAGAGTATTTGAAAGATGCCGAGACTGATGAAGAACATATGAATTATTGGGATCTGGGCCCTGAATTAACGCGACCTTCTCGAAGTTTGAAACTATGGGTGACACTACAAGCTTTAGGAACTAATGCTGTCAGTGAAGCCATAGAGCATGGAGTTCAACTCGCAGAATGGGCTGAAGATGAAATCAAAAAACATAATCATTGGGAAATTGTATCCCCCGCTAAGTTAGCGATTGTTAATTTTCGATATGCGCCAACTGGATTATCTGAGCAAGAATTAGATTCACTCAATAAAAGGATCTCCCAAGAAATGATGACAAACGGATACGCCTCTGTGCTTACGACACAACTCAATGGAAAAACTGTTCTCCGAATCTGTGCAATTCACCCAGACACTACGGAACATGAGATAAGGAATACAATTCAGCTTTTATCGAATATAGCACGCTCATTGAATGAGAGAAAAGCCTTTTTACGATGAAAAATTATGAAAAGAATTGCTACGTTTTCTGTAAATAAGTGAAAATGATCAGCATCACACAAATAAGAGGGGCACGCCGCCCCTCTTAACTTTTTTCCTTTACATCTTCCAAACTATTTGCCATTGTGCAATACAGTAACAATGAACAGCACTCAATCCTAAAACGACGTGCCCCCATCAATGGAAGTTATTTATTTTCATAACGTACTACGCCGTAGTTCATAAAAATACTGCACAATCGGATGCTTTAACTTCATCTTCTCGGTCATGTTTAATATTCGCTTTTTTCCTACTCGTCTGTCCACCAAAGCTAGAATATTCAATAAGATATCATTACTCTCTAAGCTGTCCTCTATAGAAGTAGTTAAAAACTTATTAGCTACAACATTAAAATTAGACTTGCTTAATGAGGCCTGTGCTGACAAAAGCTCCTTTGCATGTTCTGATATTTTTCTACCTCTTGCAATTACTTGTAGACGCTCCTCCGGAACATTCCCATTAGTATCTTTTCTAACCGCTTCAATTTCTTCATTGCTGAGAGGAACTTGGATATCTGGATCATTCTTGATTTCCAACTCCGTCTGATACCATTTGATTGGACTAGTGATATCATTCATATTGAGTATGTTCTTCTTATCTACAGTTATATAACAAACTCCAGACTTATCAGGAAAATAACGGTAACTGGTAGCTCGGTATTCGACCCTTCCGTCTAACGCAGGACAGCGGAAGCTCTCCAGTTGTTGCTTCAATTTACTCCAGGACATATACCCTCCTATGTTTTCAATGCCTACTAGCAGCCCGTGAAAACTCCTTTTCTTCCTTCTAACTCAATTGCAAAACTCATAATCTACCTCATCATGATCCTTGCTTCCAAACTCATCAAGCAATGTACGCACTTCACTTGTTGATTTGCCGTTCATTAAGCTGTTTCTGAGTTCACTTGCCCCTCGGCATCCACGGACATATATTTTGAAGAAGCGGGCGAGAGGGCTGAACGAACGTGGCTCCTGCGCTGAATAATGATCATGGAGATCTAGATGAAGCCGCAGCAGTTCAAGCAATTCCTCACTGCTGTGTTCCTTCGGCTCCTTCTCAAACGCAAATGGATTCTGGAAAATACCACGCCCAATCATAATGCCATCCACTCCATATTGCTCAGCGAGATTCAAGCCGGTCTGACGGTCCGGAATATCTCCGTTAATGGTCAGCAGTGTATCTGGTGCCACCTCATCACGAAGTTTCTTAATCTCCGGAATCAGTTCCCAGTGAGCGTCTATTTTGCTCATTTCCTCTCTTGTCCGCAGATGAATAGAGAGATTAGCAATGTCTTGTTTCAACATATGGGTTAACCAGTCGCGCCATTCATCTACGGTAGTGAAACCGAGCCTTGTTTTTACACTGACGGGCAGTCCCCCGGCTTTCGCGGCTTGGATAATATCCGCTGCGATTTCTGGACGGCAGATTAAGCCGCTTCCCTTCCCATTCTCGGCTACATTCGCTACAGGACAACCCATATTAATATCGATGCCTTTGAAGCCTTCTTTCGCCATACCGATGCTCATTTCACGGAAATATTCCGGCTTATCTCCCCAGATATGGGCCACCATGGGCTGTTCATCCTCTGTAAAAGTCAAACGCCCGCGTACACTTTTGTTCCCCTCCGGGTGACAATAACTCTCTGTATTCGCAAACTCCGTAAAAAACACATCTGGTCTGGCTGCTTCACTTACGACATGGCGAAACACAACATCCGTCACATCTTCCATCGGTGCCAGTATAAAAAAAGGTCGTGGCAAATCACGCCAAAAATTATTCGTCATATCAAAAACTCCTCTATAAATACCAGGACAAATCTTTGGTCCCAAAATGGTAAAGCTAACCTGTTCATGTCCTTGCTTCTTCTTCACATATAACATGTTTAAGCAACGTAGTTCAAACGGCAGTATATGTTAAGCATAGACATCTAAATGAGTATATCATACCCAATAGAAGAGCATACTCCCCAAAAGACTCGCAAAAAAAGGAAGAGCGCCGCCCCTCCTAGCCATCTTCTATAACGTACTTCGCCGCAGTTCATAGAAATACTGCACGGCATAACTTCTCCCAGCTTACGCCGTTCCCAAGCGAATGGCTTAAAAAAAGAGCCGAGGAATAATATCCTTGACCCTTTTCGTCAATTTCTACACATGAATACCCAAAATTTTCAGCTGTTCATTGATCTTAGCTTCAAGTTCCGCGATTTCTTGTTTATCTTGCTCTAATAGCTTATTTACTTCATCAAGGTCAATAACTTGTTCTTCTTCAAACGTATCCACATAGCGAGGAATATTTAAGTTAAACTCATTTGCTTTGATTTCTTCAAGTGATGCCACGTGAGCATATTTATCAACATCTACACGATTTCGGTACGTTTCGATAATCTTATTGATGTTTTTATCAGTAAGTTTGTTTTGATTTTTACCTTTTTCAAACGCCAGTACACCTCAACTATTAGTCTTTTCTGACCAATAGTGAACAGCACTCCACATGCCTTGAGTGTACAAAAATGATGACCCTAAGGCTTGATCGCCCCTTGGCGGAAAATCTATCATTTTTAGATCAGAGTCTTTATGTCTTTCTTTTTTTATTTTCTACTGAAAGTGTCCCTCCTGATCCATCTGCCCCAAGGCAGTCTTGTTTTTTCTGACTTTCTGACAATCCTGTCAAACATAAAACCAGTAAAATAATTTATTGCTCAACTACCCCAAAATCATCCACATAAACATATGCTGTACCAGGATTCTTGTAAGCATACACTGTTGCCCTGGTAGCGCCTGCTCCGGTTGTAAAAGGAATGTTTACCATTGTCCAGGATGTACTGTCAGATGTTGCGGATGCATCCGTTCCTTCAAAGCCATTAACGCCAATCTGAATCCGCTCTCCTATGTCTGCCTTAACCCAGGCGGTACACATATAGCTGGTATTAGGACTTAGCCCCGTAAGTACCTGCTCGATACCATCTTCTCCAGGTCCCAATCTAACACTCTTAGAGCCGCTTCTTGGTACCGATACACTTGCAGCAATATCTGAATATGTTGCTGCCCATGGTGAGATTATCCCTTTCTCGAAATCAGATTGCCTTACGTTATTAACATAAAGTAAGCTGACACTCTCAAAAACCGGGTCCGGAGGTGAAGAAAAATCATGCCCGGCAGTCCAGTCAGTTCCACCGAACTCATATGCTCCAATATCCGATGCCGCACCAACATAATCATTCGTGATTCCAGATATTACAACCCCTGCATTAATAGCTGGAGAAGTAGACTGCAACCTGAAATCATATGCTGTGGGATTCACAAATAACGGATTGGTTTCTGAGGCAATATTATTTCCCTCTATATGAGTACCAGGCAGTGTAAAGGCTGTAGTAAAGATATTGTTGAAAATTCTGTCGCTGTACATATCTGACTGAAAATTACTTCCCCAATATCCTACATTTCCGTTACTGTAGGTGGTATTGTTATAAATCAGGTTAAAATTACTGGGTGTATTCAATCTTATCCCTGTATAGTTTCCCCATACAACATTATGATGCACAATATAGCCCTTGCTACCGTTATCCAGATAGATACCAGTGCCGGAATAATCCTTTGCCAGATTATCATGGATGTAATTATGATGAATTACCGTCCCTTGCCCATCCCAGGCAAATTCATAGAGTATTCCGCAGTCTTTTGTCAGCTTTCCTGCATTGTACAGATTATTATATTGTATCTGGCTGTTTTGGGTAGGCATAAATATCAGATGACGCCCAGCGTTATATACCGTATTATGACTGATTAGATGGTTTGCCCCCAATAGATAGATTGCCGGAATATCCGCTGCCGAATAATTTGCTTCATGAATAAGATTATTAATTACCTTATTTCCTGTTCCCTCTATACTCACCAGATTACCGGAACTGTAGGTCAAAGTACTGTCTCTAAGCTCATTATTGGTACCGGACATAAATATCCCTGTACTGTATTGTCTGGTAACATCCGAATCATGACTGACATATTCCGCAATCATATTAGAAACTTTACAGTAATTAGAATTAGACATTTTAATGCTGGAGGCAAAGATATTAATTCCGGTAATATTTATGTAAGAGCGGGAACTTAAATCAAATGCATAAGTCCGCTTCTTTGCTTCTACTGTCAAAGTATTCGGATCAACTCCACCAGGTGCCCATAAATAAAGTCTGCCAGTAATGCTGTCATAATACCATTCTCCCGCACTGTCAAGATCTTCAAGATTACCAGTAATATAATAGCTGTTACCGCCTGTCGCTGCAGTATCTATTTGATCAAAGGTAATGGAGCCGTCACTTGAGCTGGTAATGGTACTTTTATAAGATTTGTAGCCTGTTCCCGGAACACTCCAAACCGTTTTGCCAACCCAGTATCCAGATGGCTGAGTTAAGTCCCCATCCTTGATGGTTGTAGTGGAACCGGAATCAACTGTTGCATATGTTAAATTTAAGGGATCAAGTGTTGGTGAATTGGGCCATCTGGCTTCAAATTGCATTTGCTTATTAACAAATATCTGATTTTTTGTTCCAAGGGAACCCTTCATTTCCGCATAATAGATGGATCCGGAGTAATTTTTCCAGCCAGTAACCGGATCGGCACCGGATACCGTTACGTTCTCTCCTGTATAAGCCTCAAAGTTTATGGGTTTTGCAGAAGTTCCGGAAGTATGAAGTGTTACTGTTTCCCGGTATGTACCACCTCGTATGATGCAGGTATCTCCGGCTTTCATGGTATCTGCTGCCTTTTGTATGGTTTTCCATGGATTTGATAGTGTACCGGTTCCAGTGATGTCATTCCCCGTTGTAGAAACATAATATACGGAATTTGCCTTTACAGTTTCCACACCCAGATTAAAAGTAAATACATAAATAATCATAATTACAACTAAAAATCTAAAGCCTGTTCTCTTATTCATAGCTTACCTCCTGGAATGAATTCTATTTTTAGATACGGCTTCTACGCCTGGGCTTAAGTTCACTGCTAGGTATGTTCTAATATAGAAATTTGTGTATATATAAGCCCTTAATTATTTAATCGACTTATACCGACTTAAAGTTTATGATTCTTTCGGCGAAGCTTCTCCTATACTAAACCCATCCAGCCATTTCATTGACCATGCATGGTATTATTTTCTTTCCGAAATGGGTGCATGAGCATCCAGAGATTAAAGTACGCTATCAAAATGATTTCATCCCTCTGATGGAAGAATCGCGTGAAAAGTATGAGACTTATCCGAAGCATGTAGTTCCTGAATTCGCATATATTACTTTCATTGAAAATGCAGGTGTGAACAACGAGAAGTTGATTGCCCAGGCACCTTACGCGGGCATGACAGATGATATTCGTGCGGGTAAGTTGCAAGCATAGTCAATCAAGACGAATTGAACTGAAAAGCCTGAGCCTGTGTCTCATAACGTAAGACAAATTAAAACACCTACCAACCTGGTCATACCCTGTCTACTTGACAGGGGTATGACCAGGTTGGTAGGTGCCCAGCATCTTTTTTAATGTTCTCTATAACCATCTAATCTCCATTGGCTATTCTTCTTTCTCTTTTTCATCATGCAGCATCATCTCTAATACAACATATACAAACTGTGCTCCGTCCTTCATGCCCTGCCAGTACAAAGCTTCATTCTCCAATGCTTGCTTGTAATGATGCTTATCCTCCCATTCCGAGAATTCAGGTCTGTTCACAATATCCATCTCAGAAAGTCTAGCTTTACTACGGCCTCAACGTGTGTCGAGAGGATGGAACGGATTTACTTGAAATTAACTCGTTCCATTTTAAAAATAATAGTTCAATTTCCTTCTATTTCTTTTTCAGCTAAGCTAGCATACTCTCTCTTTAGCAAAGAATAATGGTATTGATCGCATATCGAACCATCACTAAACCAATAATGCTCTCGATAAGTTCCCTCCAGCTTAAAATGGAATTTTTCTAATAATTTTACAGAAGCTTGATTACATGCTGCAACCGTTGCATAAATTTTGTTCAACTCCAAATCCTTACGTTCAAAAATGGTATCTATAAATAGCTCTAGCAATACATTCGCATATCCTTGTTTTCTATGTTTTAGAGGCAAGTAGTATCCGATCTCGGCACTTTTATTTCGAGAATTATAGTCAAAAAGCTGTATCTTACCTATCCGTTTATTAGTGTTAGTTCTATCAACTAAGATATATATTAATAGCCCATTTTCGAGTCTTTTCAATACATTCTCTTTATAATTGTTATATGGAGGTAGTTCGTTTATGGGTCTACAAGTATGCTGCTCTTTTTCGGTTTCAGTATGACTCCACTCATATAAGTCTGGTAAGTAATCTTCAATATTCCCACTATTTAAAAGCACAAGTCCCCTTATCTTCTATCACTCCATTATTTTTAAATTTAGATCATTTAGTTAGGTAGGGTATCATTTGGTTTTAAGTATCTGTTTTGGCAGCATGAAAAAGCATCGAAATAGCAAACCATGTGGCGTATTACCATATTCCTATATTAAATCATGTTACACTTCCCTCTCATCCTCCTACTTCCAAAAATAAACATAGTAAATCCCCCAACCAATGGGTCATTCTGTAAACTAAATCTTTCTTTTAACCGATAAATACATATGCTGGGTTGTTTATTAAATATCACCTCTCGTCCCTTTATAGCGTACAAACCTTGTAATACATATCTATTTTGACTCACTGTTGTACTCATCTGCTGCTTCTCTAATCAGAAGTGAATGCAAGATGACGTGCTTTACTTGGAAATACCATCGCATATAGAAAGGAGTCATGAAACTCACTTGAGCGTATTATCAGATGGGATCGGATATGAAAGCCTACGCTTTTATGGTCCCTTTCAGCCACTACACATCGAACAACTTCAAATAACACGCACCATTAATGATCATGCCTTTTTACATATCAGTGGCATGCTCTCCGAAGAACAGGGAGCAGCTTGTATCGGTCAAAATATGGAGCAAGAGCCGATTATGATTCGTCAGTTGGATGAGCGAGGACAATCGCTGAGAAGGCTGTTCCATGGGATTGTTACGCATATGTCCGTACACTGTGTGCGAGGCGTATATACATTTGAACTGGAGGCCGCTTCCCATTCGTACCAGATGGATATTAAGAGTAAAAGACGCTCCTATCAAGATATTCACCGCACTTACGATGATCTGGTCACGACGATGATGCGGAAGTATCAGTACGGAGATGCCATCGATACTGTAAGCAACTATGCCAAACTGGAGACATTTGTTTTACAATATGAGGAGACCGATTGGGCATTTTTAAAGCGCCTCGCTTCTCGCTTTGGTTCCGTACTTGTGCCAGAGGTGACCGCAGCCTCGCCTAAGGTTTTCTTTGGGATGCCAGAAGGCAAGCAGCATAAGGTGGAACGGGATGTATTTTATCGGGTACGGAAAACGTTTCATGAACTGGATGCCGAGAAGCCGGGAGAACGTGCTGGCTCGTATGTCACCTATATGATTGAAAGTCTGCAATACTATGCGCTGGGCGACCTTATCACGTTACCCATTGGACAAGGCAAAGAGTTGGTCGTCGTTCGGGCAGTGACACGGTTAGAGAATGGCTTACTACGTACCGGTTATGATCTTCAGGCTGAACAGGATATTCGCTACGTCCGGTATGAGAACGATCAGGCCACCGGAATTTCGTTGACAGGAACGGTGCTGAAGGTACAACAGGATTTTGTACAGCTTCAACTGGACATCGACCCGAAACAAGATCCTACCAAAGCCTGCTGGTTTCCTGTGGCCACCCGTTATGTTGCGGAAGAACATAGTGGCTGGTACGATATGCCTGAAATCGGGGAACAAGTGGAGTTGTATCTGC